>JAGOSU010000053.1 GCA_018062165.1 Minisyncoccota bacterium | reverse complement strand
GGGAACCGCAAGCAGATTATCGCGCGCATCAATCAGGGCATCGCCGCCTCCGGTCTGTAAGGTATACTTTTGTGTATCATGCCAGGCGAGCAAGAAGACACTGGGCCGCTTGAGGAGACGCGAAAGCGGCTGTATTCCCCAGGGACCTCGTTCGACATACATCCCTCTTCGCTTTCTGCGAAGAGTTCGAAACTGCCGCATGGCTGGACGAAGGAAGCAGGAAAGCCGCAAGCGCCGCAGGGTCCAGAACGTCCGGGGCTTTCCCGCTCCGCACTCTTTCTTATCGGTGCTGCCGGGTTCTTCCTCGTAGCGCTCCTCATCGCGTTCTTCCTTGTCGTACAGGGCGGGCGCTCGGTTTCTACTGAGCGCGTAAAGATTACGATTGAGAACCCACCAACCTCTATCGCAGGAGGAGACACGGTCTCCTTGTTCCTCGTAATTAAGAACGAGAACCCCGCAACGCTTACCGATGCGAGACTCCTTATCGATTTCCCGGACGGCACCTACTCCACAGACAAGGACCCACAACCGCTCTCGCACGAATCAGTTGCGGTCGGCACCATCGGCCCAGGCGAAAGTGTGAAGCGCACGGTTCAGGCCACGCTCTTTGGGGAGGCCAATCAGGGCATCACGATTCCTATGACGCTTGAGTACCGCACCGAGGGTTCGAGTGCCGTATTCGAGAAGAAACAATCCTTTGATTTCACCATCGGGACGTCGCCTGTGTCGGTGAATGTTGATGCGCTGTCTGAAGTTTCTTCTGGGCAGGAGATGACGTTTGACGTCACGATACGTTCGAACGCACCAGCGCCTATTGATAACCTTGCGATTACTGCCGAGTACCCGTTCGGGTTCTCGTTCACCGGAGCTTCTCAGGCTTCGGTGGGTAATACACTCTTTAAAATTGGAACGCTAAATCCGGGCGAACAGCGCACTATTTCTGTACGCGGCGTGCTTGGCGGGCAAGACAAAGATGAGCGCGTCTTCCGTTTCTCTGCAGGGACCTCGAAAGGAGATGGTTCTGGAGACCTCGGTGTTTCGTTTATAACGAAGGAGGCACTTGTCGCTATTACGCGTCCGTTCATCGCGGTCTCGCTCTCGCTTGATCGTAGTGACGCAACCACCGTTGCAGTGAAACCAGGAGCGGAAGTGCAGGGCATCATTTCTTGGCAGAACACGCTGCCGACCCAGATTCTCGATGGTGAAATTGAAATCCATCTTTCGGGCGCAGCGCTCAACAAAAACTCGATTGCAAGCAGTGGAGGCTTCTACCGTTCTTCGGACACAACCATTGTGTTCAACCGAGACACCACCACTGGACTGCGCACGCTCCAACCAGGCGATAGTGGCGCAAGCTCCTTCACGTTCTCAAGCCGGTCTGCGGCCGAACTTGCCACGCTCCACAATCCTTCCATTACGGTAAACGTAGCGGTCGCCGGTCGTCGGGTGGGCGAGACGGGCGTGGCTGAGGAAATTACCTCAACCCTTGCACGGACCGTCCAAGTTGCCAGCCAGGTTTCATTGACTGCGACTGCCTTCAGGAAGGGTGGCCCTAACCCACCAACTCCTGATGTCGAGACTTCCTATATGGTTACGCTCTCAGTGGGCAATGGGGTCAACGCGGTAGCCGGGGCGGTAGCCAAGGCAACGCTCCCATCCTACGTACGCTTCGTGAGCGGGTCCGAGGTTGTGTACAACGCAACTTCCCGTGAAGTGACATGGAACGTTGGCGATCTCGCAGCCCACGCAAGTCCTCGCTCAACTTCCTTTGAGGTGGCGTTCCTTCCGAGCCTCTCGCAGGTCGGGGTTACGCCGGTCATCGTGACCAGCCCGAACCTTTCTGCCTTCGATCGCTATATTCAGGAGTCGGTAACTGCCACCGCGCCCTCTATCGACGCCGGTGCCCGTGTGAAGTAAGCTCGGGACTATGAAGGTCTCACTTGATACGCTCGTTGCCCTCGCCAAGCGCCGAGGCTTTGTCTATCCGGGGTCCGAGATTTACGGAGGGCTCGCCGGTACCTATGACTACGGACCGATGGGAGTGGCACTCAAAAAGAACATCGAGCAGCTATGGTGGAACCGCTTCGTTACCACGCGTGACGACATGTACGGACTCGACTCAAGCATTGTGATGCCAGAGGCGGTTTGGAAGGCGTCAGGCCATCTCGAAGGGTTCACTGACCCGATGACGGAATGCCGCAATTGTAAGACGCGCATTCGAGCTGACCAGGTTGTCGATGCAATTTTGCACACACCGTTTTCTGTCGAGGAATTTAATACAAAATGGAAAGACATACTTGAATGTCCGAACTGTGGTAAAAAAGGAACTTTACAAGAAGCACGACAGTTCAATCTTCTTTTCCCGATTGAAATGGGGGCATCTTCCGGAGGCACCACCACTGGGTACCTTCGTGGGGAGATTGCGCAGGGCATGTTCGTCAACTTTAAGAACGTCATTGATTCCTTCCATCCGAAGCTTCCGTTCGGAATCGCACAGAGTGGTAAGGCGTTTCGTAATGAGATTGCGCCGCGCGAGTTCCTTTTCCGTGTCCGTGAGTTTGATTTGATGGAGTTCGAGTACTTCATCAAGGAAGCAGACTGGGAGGAACGCTTTGAATACTGGAGGAAGGAGATGTGGGCATGGATTGAAGAAGTGGGCATTGAGAAGGAGGCGGTGCATGAGCTTGAAGTATCTGCTGAAGACCGCGCGCACTACTCTAAGCGCACCATTGATTTCGAGTTTGATTTCCCGATGGGACGCAAAGAGCTCTATGGGCTTGCGTACCGCACTGACTATGACCTCGCGCGCCATGCAGAAGCGTCCGGCGAGAATCTCACGTACCTTGATGAGGAGACGAAGGAGAAGTTCATCCCGCATGTGATTGAGCCGACGTTTGGTCTCGGGCGCACCGTGCTTGCAGTCCTCGCCTCTGCATATCGCGAAGACGAGCTTGGTGGAGAGACGCGTGTGTATCTCGCGCTCGCACCTAAGGTCGCGCCGGTAAAGGCGATGGTCTCGCCACTCCTTAAGAACAAGCCGGAGCTCGTCGCAAAGGCAAGGGACGTGCGTGAGATGTTGCGCAAGGTGCACCCTTCAATTGCGTGGGACGACAACGGCAACATCGGGAAGCGCTACCGCCGCCAGGATGAGATAGGGACTCCGTGGTGTGTCACCGTTGATTTCGACACGCTTGAGGACGGTACGGTCACGGTGCGTGACCGGGATACAGGAGAGCAGGAGCGCCTGTCGGTAGAGGCAGTTGTCGAGAAGCTGCGCGCCGCGCTCTAAAATTCCTCCCTTGGCATGAAGAAGGAAGACATTCCTAAAGTCATAAGGCCCACGCACGAAATGGCTGCCGCCGTCGCGGCCAAGCTTAACCCCGAGGCCTTCATCGGAAACGAAGATATGGGACTCGTAAAAAGCGCAGGCATTACGTCAAAAGAAGAGATTGCGTGGATTGCAAAGATAAAAAGCAACGATACGGGGTGGAGTAAATCCCATCTCGATTTGAGGGCAGAGGATGGAGGGAAGACATCGGAGCCTTTGAAAGAAGCTTTTTCTCGCGTTAAGTCTGCGCTTGAAGGACAGCGCCTGAATGCCTATGGACTGATTCGCCTCCACCTCATGCTTCAGCGGGACATCAACGTACGGGGTATCAACAACATAAGCCAGAGTACCGAAGGGTACATCAATCGTTTTTGGAAGGCGGTTGCTCCAGTCATGGACCTGCAGGTATGGAAAGGGAACATGTTTAATACAGAGATTGTTGAGAAAGACATTGTAA
>JAGOSU010000052.1 GCA_018062165.1 Minisyncoccota bacterium | reverse complement strand
GAGCTTGAGACGCTCGCCAGGGCGCTTGTCCGGAACGTTGGCTTTCTTAGGAGGTAGTCCCAGGTGCAGGTTCTTGGGGCCCGGAGTATACTGGCGCTCATGAAGATAGATGACCTCTCAAAATCCCAGCTCCTCCTCCTCACCGTCCTTGTGAACTTTGTGACGGCGATTGCCACCGCGGTGCTTACGGTATCGCTCTTGGCTGAGACTCCTACCACCGTCACGCAGACAGTGAACCGCATCGTCGACCACACCATCGAGACGGTGACCATGCAGGTGCCGGCTGGAGGTTCAAAGGATACGAGCGGCTCACGGGACGAAGAGCTTCTCACGAGCGCCGTTGCATCAAACGTAGCGCGCACAGTGAAAATCTCTCGTGACAGCAAGGGCGAGGTAATCGCAACTGGCGTCTATCTTCCGAAGAGCCGTGCCATCGCAACGTCGCGTGTCATTGCGCTTCCAAAAGAAATCTTCGTGCACTTTAGCGATGGTTCCTCCGCTGAGGCATCGCTCTCAAACAATAGCGATACCATTGGTATCTATGGCTTCTCAGATACGGCGCTATTGCCAAGCGCAGCGGCCGCAGAACCTATTGCAAGCACGGAACTCAAGCTCGGACAGACGGTTATTGGACTTACGGAGGGCGGGAGTGTCGTCACCGGTATTATCTCAAAAGTTGATGCCGACGGCATAACCACCACACTCCCATTGATTCCTCCAGGCGCAGGCGTCGTGAATCTTGCAGGCAACGTTATAGGGATTGGAAGCGGCAGCACCGGAACACTTATTGGCGCCGACGGCATCATGACACTGTTGGCCGCACCTCCCGAGTCGTAATCATTTCTGGTAGAATAACGTCAGAGATCCTATGCCTCCCTTCAAAAACTTCACCACCAAAGCAAAGGAAGCGATACGCAAGGCACACGAGCTGGCAATTGAACGCGGTCAAAACCACGTTTCCCCGCTGCACCTCCTCACCGCCCTCATTCACCAGGAAGAGAGCCTCGTGCTCTCGGTGCTCGACCGCCTTGATGTCGACACCATGCTTCTTTCAGACACGCTTCTCGAGACACTCGAGTCTCCGGAAGTTTCTGCCACGCTTTCTCCCTCCTACCAGCTCTACCTCACTCCCGACCTTGCTTCCGCACTTGAAGCGTCAGGAAAAGCGGCTGCTCGTTTGAATGATCCGTTCGTTGGTACTGAGCATCTCTTTGTTGCAGTGCTTGAGCACCCGGGACCTGCAGGGGACGTCGTTGGGCGCTTCAAGATTGAGCCTGAGACTGTGCTCGCGGTCCTCAAGGAGCTTAAGAACGCAAAAGACGGACAGGTTGCCGAGCCTAAGAAGTTCCGCACGCTTGCTAAGTACACCAGGAACCTTACACGTCTCGCGTCAGAGAATGCGCTTGACCCAGTCATTGGTCGCGACCAAGAGATTCACCGCGTGGTGCAGATTCTCTCGCGCCGGACCAAGAACAATCCTGTGCTTATTGGAGAAGCGGGAGTTGGAAAGACCGCCATTGCTGAAGGATTGGCCGCACGCATCGCTGCTGGGGATGTACCTGAGTCGCTTAAGAACAAAGAACTTCTCTCGCTTGATCTTGGTCTCATGATTGCTGGCACCAAGTATCGCGGAGAGTTCGAGGAGCGCATGAAGAATGTGATGAAGGAAGTGGAGCGCGCAGAAGGAAAGGTGCTGCTGTTCATAGATGAGCTCCACACGCTCGTTGGAGCGGGGGCTGCTGAGGGAGCAATGGACGCAAGCAATATGCTCAAGCCTGCACTTGGTCGTGGAGAGATTCGCATCATTGGTGCGACAACGCTCAAGGAATACCAGCAGCACATTGAAAAGGACGGAGCGCTTACACGCCGCTTCCAGCCGGTGTATGTGAACGAGCCATCGGTTGAGGACGCTATCGCCATTCTGCGAGGGCTTCGCGACAAGTATGAGCTCTATCACGGTGTCAGGATTACTGACGGCGCGCTCGTGTCTGCGGTGGAACTCTCTTCTCGCTACATCGCTGACCGCTTCCTTCCGGACAAGGCTATCGACCTCATTGATGAGGCCGCTTCAGGATTGCGTATCGCGCTTGAGAACAAACCGCCGCTATTGGAGGAGACTGACCGTCGCATCCGCCGCCTCAATATCGAGCGCGAGGCTATGAAGAAGGATGAAGGAGGTGCCGATGGTAAGCAGATTAAGGAGCGCATCAAGCAAATCGACGCTGAGATTGCCGACCTCAAGGAGAAGACAGAGGAGCTTGAACTGAAGTGGAAGAACGAGAAGGAGGTGCTTGAGGCAATCAAGACCATGAAGAAGGAGCTCGAGAAGCTTCGGGTGCAGGCGGATAACGCAGAAGCGATTGCTGACCTTGGCACGACTGCTGAAATCCGTTACGGCAAAGTGCCAATGATTCAGAAGGAACTTGAGACGAAGATGAAGCGACTCAAGACACTTCAGAAGTCTCGTCGCGTGCTCCATGAGGAAGTTACCGAGCATGAGATTGCGTCGGTTGTTTCGCGCTGGACGGGCATCCCCGTTTCAAAGATGCTCGAAGAAGAGGCGGCCAAGCTTGCACGTATGGAAGAGGAGCTCACCGGAGCCGTCATTGGGCAAGACAGGGCAGTGACTGCCATCTCAGACGCCGTGAAGCGCTCTCGTGTGGGCATCAGCGACCCCAACCGCCCTATTGGTTCGTTTATGTTCCTCGGTCCTACTGGTGTGGGTAAGACGGAGCTTTCTCGCCGCTTGGCTGAGTTTATGTTTAACGACACGGATGCACTCGTTCGTGTTGATATGTCTGAGTTCATGGAGAAGCATTCGGTGGCAAAGCTTATCGGTGCGCCGCCAGGCTATGTGGGATATGAGGAAGCTGGGTCTTTGACTGAGCGTATTCGTCACCGCCCCTACGCAGTGGTGCTCTTTGATGAGATTGAGAAGGCGCACCCCGAGGTATTCAACATATTGCTCCAGGTACTTGATTCCGGACACCTCACTGACGGCAAGGGACGCAAGGTGAACTTCAAGAACACCATCATTATTCTCACGAGTAACGTGGGTGCTGAGTTCATTGACCGCCTTGCAGGTATCGGCTTCTCAGATACTGCTAACGAAAGCATTGAGCACGATAAGCTGAAGGATAAGCTCATGGGCGCGCTCAAGGACCACTTCCGTCCTGAGTTCCTCAACCGTCTCGATGACATCATCGTCTTTGATGTGCTCGCGAAGGAATCCCTCATCAAGATTGTCGATAAACAGGTAGAGGAGGTCACCAAGCGCCTTACGGCAAAGCGTATCTCGCTTGACCTCGCGCCTGAGGTGAAGCTCTGGCTTGCGGAGAAGGGCCATAGCCCACAGTACGGAGCCCGTCCGCTCAAGCGTGTAATCCAGGACAAGATTTTGACCCCTATCGCTACCCTTATGGTAGGCCAGGGCATCATGGAGGGCGGCTCGGTGAAGGTTACGCTCAAGGCGGGGGAACCGTCCTTTGAGGTACATAAGACCGCCCGTAGGGCTAAGAAAGCTGAGGCGGTTGCCTAAGTACGGGCTATCTGGTAGATTCAGCGGATGTCCCAGGACCATCTCGTAAAGATCAAGTCGACCAAGTCCGACCACGTCCGCTTTACCCGGAAGAACAAGAAGAAGGTTGAGCGCAAGCTTGAACTTAAGAAGTACGACCCGAACACTAGGAAGCGCGAGGTCTACAAGGAGATTAAGAAATAACCGCCCAGTGGGTGGTTTTTTCTTACTTGAGAGTGACTACTCGACGGGGTATGTCGTTATCGGTGCCTGCAGGTCTTCGCCAAGGGGCAGAGGCGGCGGCGGTACCGAGCATGACTGAGTCTAGCTGGAAGACCTTTCCA
>JAGOSU010000015.1 GCA_018062165.1 Minisyncoccota bacterium | reverse complement strand
GGCAGACATCGTGCGCACCACCCGCCTGCAGCCAGCTGATATGCCAACCGAATCGATTGACCAGTTTGAGAAGGTCACGATTGGTGGCCACACGTTCTACTCAATCGTTATTGAGCGATTCGAAGCTCAAGTAGAAAGCGCCTACTACCTACCAGTGGGTGGCGACCTCTACCTCTTCACTGTAATTGAGCGCGATGTGACTGACTGGATGGAACCAACGCTTTCAGTGAAGAATCTTCCAGAGCACGCAACGCTACGCGCCTGGCTCGCTACGCTCCCGT
The DNA here is from genome assembly GCA_018062165.1 of Minisyncoccota bacterium. Lineage (GTDB taxonomy): Bacteria > Patescibacteriota > Minisyncoccia > Phycocordibacterales > Phycocordibacteraceae > C7867-001. Next base: position 14,657 of record JAGOSU010000015.1, on the reverse strand, counting down.
AGCTACTCAAGTCCAAGGAGGAGCACCATCGCAATAAGGCCAAGGACGATGGTCGCAAACTGTAGTACCGACTGCCAAGGGGCAGTGGTCTTATGGAGTTCCGGTATAAGGTCCGCCGCAGCAATGTAGATAAAGTTTCCTGCAGCAAACGCAGCAATGAGCGGCGCAGCTCCCTCAGCGGCGTTCGAAAGCCAGAAGGCAAGCCCTACGCCGACGAAGGCGAAGAGCGCGGAGAGGAAGTTCAAAAAGAGCGCCTTTGCACGTGAGTAACCGGCGTGGATCAAGAGGCCGAAGTCTCCAATTTCCTGAGGAATCTCATGCAGCACAATGGCAATCGTGGTTGCGATACCTACCTCAGGTGAGACAAGGAAAGCTGCGCCGATAGCAAGGCCGTCGATAAGGTTGTGAACGCCATCGGAGACGAGGACCAGGTGCCCGACCGGATGGATGCGGGCATGCTCAGGAGAGAACTCATCATCCCCGTGACTGTGGTGCCAGTGCAAGAACTTCTCAAGGACAAAGAAGGAAAGGAACCCAACGAGCACAAGGATAGAGACGGTAAGCGGGGCAATTTCTTCAAAGGCCTCGGGGAGAAGGTGGATGAACGCGTCCCCAAGGAGTGCGCCTGCCGCAAGCGAGATGAGGAGGAACAGGGCCCTCCGCAAAAGACGTTCCTTGAGGGAAAGCGTTGCTGCGCCTATCAGGGAGACGAGACTCATTACGCCGACGGCGAGGAGACTTGAAATCAGGGGTGTCATAGAAGGAACGGTAGCATGGAGGGCCGGTAATGTTTACCCCCGCGAAGCGTCATCCATCATGATAAACTCAACAAATAACAGACAATATACATAGCTATGGACACATTTAATGACCTCACGGGCTCGAAGGCATTTCGCTTCGCCGTTATTGCGGCGGTAGGCCTTCTCGCTCTCTTTCTTCTCGTAAAGACGGTGGATGGTCTCTACAGCATCGGTAACTCCGAGATGTACCCGGCCCGCACCATTACGGTGGAGGGAACGGGTGAAGCAACTGCCATCCCGGACATCGCACAGATTTCCTTTACGGTCATGGAGCGTGGAGCAACCGTTGCGGAAGCACAGGACAAGGCGACCAATCGCATCGACACTGCGCTCGCCTCGGTGAAGGACATGGATATTGAAGAGGAAGATGTGAAGACGACGTACTACAGTGTTACCCCAACGTACGAGTACCCACAGCCTTGCTACTCCGGCATCTGCCCTCCGGTAGCGTCGAGCCCTCGCATCACTGGCTACGAGGTATCCCAGGGAGTAGAGGTGAAGGTTCGCGATACTGCTAAGGCAGGTGAGGTTCTTCAGGGTCTCGGCAGCGCCGGGGTGCAGAACATCTCTGGCCCGAACTTCGTACTAGACGATGCCGACTCAGTTCGCGAGGAAGCACGTGACGCTGCAATCGAGGACGCCAAGGCTAAGGCCAAGAAGCTTGCGAGCGAGCTTGGTGTCTCTCTCGGTAAGGTCGTTTCCTTCTCAGAGAACACGGGCTACTACCCGTATGACTACGGCTACGGTGGCAAGGCTGAAATGGCCATGGATGCTGGAGTGAGCAGCCGTCCAGTCCCATCGCTTCCAGTAGGGGAGAATGAGACCTCCATCACGGTGATGGTCACGTACGAGATTCGCTAACGTCTCATGCGGAAACCGCCCCTTCAAGGGGGCGGTTTTTCGTTATCTTGACGACCCTCAGACCCAGTAGTACTATCCTCTTGTATCAAAGGCCCTCGGGGCTTTTTATTTTGGACCATGAAGTCACTCTTCACCTATCTTAAGAACGTGCGCGCAGAACTCGAGCATGTCGTGTGGCCTAAGCCGCGCACGGCCGCCACGCACACGTTGCTCATCATCTTGATCTCGGTTGCGTTCGCACTTCTTATCTCTGGGTTCGACTACGTGTTCACGAACCTCGTCGGCGTCTTTATCCGCTAACAACCTTCCTATGGAAATGCGCACCTCGCCCAGCTTCTCCGAAGACTCCATCAACACGGAGCCTCGCTGGTACACCATCCACACCTACGCAGGCTATGAAAACGCTGTTGAGCGTAACCTCAAGCAGCGCATTGAGTCTCTTGGTATGGAAGGGAAGATTTTCGACGTCGTCGTCCCAACCGAGAAGAAGATTCGCGTAAAGGGCGGCAAGCGCGTCGTTGAGGAGGAGAAGATTTACCCAGGCTACATTCTCGTACGCATGATTGTGGATGAGGATTCCTGGTTCGTGGTCCGCAACACTCCTCGTGTGACGGGCTTCGTGGGCTCAGGCGTTACCCCAGTTCCTATGAGCGACGATGAGGTGTCTTCGCTTATGAAGCGCATGGATGCAGAAGCTCCTAAGCACCGCATCGACCTCGGCAAGGATGACCCGGTGGTTATCGCTGACGGTCCGTTCAAGGATCTTGAGGGCAAGGTAGGGGAGGTCGACGAGGAGCGCGGTAAGGTGAAGGTCCTCGTGGCCATGTTCGGTCGCGAGACCCCGGTCGAGCTCGATTTCTTGCAGGTTCGCAAGCTCTAGCGTAAAGTCATTCAACTATGCCTAAAGTCGTAAAGAAGATTAAGCTCCAGATCCCAGCAGGGAAGGCCACCCCTGCGCCTCCAGTCGGTACCGTCCTCGGTCCCGCAGGAGTGAACATCGGGGATTTCGTTAACAAGTTCAACGAGGCCACCAAGGACAAGATGGGGGACATTATCCCTGTCGACCTCTCCGTCTACGAGGACCGCACCTTCTCTTTCGTTCTTAAGACCCCTCCCGCTTCCCGCCTCATCCTCAAGATTCTTGGCATGGACAAGGGCTCTCAGAAGCCAGGAGGCAAGCCAGTTGCAACACTTACCAAGGACCAGGTTCGCAAGGTCTCTGAGCAGAAGATGCCGGACCTCTCTGCCGGTTCCCCTGAAGCGGCCGACCGCATCATCGAGGGCACGGCCCGCTCAATGGGAATCAACGTTAAGTAAGAAACAACCCCGCCTGAAGCGGGGTTTTTTCTTGTGTAGAATACGCGCATGTCGAACACTCCCGAAGAAGCTTCCGTCCCCGAGAAGGGACCCATGTCGGTAGAGGAGATTACTCCCATCTTCGAGCGGGCCAGAGACAGGAACCTGGTGTTTCCGCAGGTACTGCAGGGCATTGCCATCGGCATGATTGAAGACCTTTTGAATACGCAGAACCCCGCTGAAGCGATTACACGTTTTATGCAGACACCGCTTCCGGAAAATCTTGTGGGGGACTATGGAGAAGATGCGACTACCGCGCATGCTGCACGGGGAATTAATCGGGAGATAGACACTAGCGGTGCAGCGTGAATTTGGGAGCGCGAGAAATGTACGGCGCTCGCCATTCTTATCCGAGTCTTCTTTACGGTTGAAGATCGTAAAGAGCTGGAGATGAATAGCGACCGCATTATCGTCATAATGAAATTGCTTGAACGGCATATCTACCTTGGTGGGGCACGCGATCTTCCGCAACCCGTTATACATAACGAGCTTGTCGCAGCTATCTGTCGCACGCTCGCGAAACGTATGCAGAAAGACACGCAGGGCGTCGAAGCACTTCGCTACTACGGCCCCCTGTTTACGCAGGCTCTTAAGGAGCTGCCGCAAGAGCTTGCCGAGTTCCGTAAGGCGTTCGAGCCCATTGTTGCCGAGTATAGGAATAGCGGCGACCAGTCGCGCTATTTCACAAAGATTGGGAACATCACCAGCACTATGCTTAAAGAGGCGCTAACGACGGCAAGTACACTTCTAGAACAAAAAGAACTCCCATCAGCACTGCGGGGTAGGATCAAACTCCTTATTAGTATCCTTGGGTCGCAGTACTACGCACGCTAACGTTCGAGGGTGAGATACGTGTAGGGCGGCGTGTGGTCAAGGTGTTCGGTGCGCTCAACTACTTTTGTAAACTCGCCGTAGTCAGGGAAGTGCACGTCACCCTCTGCGTCGTCATGCACTAAGGTGAGGTAGAGGCGGTCGGTGAAAGGGAATGCATCTTTGAAGATGCCGCTGCCACCGATGATGTAAATCTCTTCAGCCCCAGGGGCATTCTTTGCTGCTTCAACCGCAGCTTCAACGGAAGAGACGACGACGGCACCAGGAGCGTCGTAGTCAGTTTGGCGCGTTACTACGATGTTGGTGCGCTTAGGAAGCGGTCGGCGTTCAGCAGGGAGTGATTCCCAGGTCTTACGGCCCATGATGATGGGGTGGTTTCGGGTGAAGTTCCGGAAGCGCTCAAGGTCTTCTGGAATCTCCCATACCAAATCGTTGTCCTTTCCGAGGACGTTGGTGGTAGCGCCAATGGCGGCGATAGCGGCAATCATGTCCTTAGAGTATCAAATGCCACGCGCTTTGGTGTGATACACAACCAGCTCATCCCCATCAGCCACGCAGACATAGTCCATAACCTGGTCCCAAGGCTCTCTTGTTATAGGGCCTTCGAAGAACTGGGTAGGGTAGCAGAACCCGACGCGCAGCCAGTTCTTCGGTACAAAACCGAGGAAGCGGTCGTACCAACCACCACCTTGCCCATGCCGTGTGCCCTGCACATCAAAGGCACGTCCGGGTATAAGTATGGCGACGGGGAGTCCTTTAGTCGCCGCACGTGCCGCTTCAGCTTCGCGCTCGGGATTGAGGGAAGCGCGGGGCGTAATTTTGTACTGCGCTGCTTCCTTCGGGAGGGTGAGGTAGTCGTTGAACGGAACCTCACCCTTGAGTGGGACGTACGTAACAAAAGCGCCGTAAGCGCTCAAGGTGTTACTTATTTTGATTTCTTGTGCCACGGTTGTCGCTTCTTAATATCGCGATCGTTCCAAAGACGGGGGAGCATCATCTCCGGCTTCCAGTCACGCTTGAGCTTCTTGAGCTCAGTTGAAGTCTGGTACTTACCCTTGGCGGCGTAATCTTTCTTGAGAATCGGTCCGGTCTCAAAGAAGACGAGCTGTGCAATGCGGCGACCGACGACAAGCGGGATGATGTAGTGGCGAGAGGAGTTGGAGATTTCCATCGTCCAGCGGTTGATGTACCCGACGTCCCCCCAGCCAGCGCACTTACAGACGTTGATGAAGTTACGTCCGAGCGACGAGCGGGCCTTCATCATGGTGGTGACGGTATCGCGACCGCCGATGAACTCGTTAGTGTGCGCGAGGATGGTCTCTCCTGGTTCAAGCAGGATGACCTTGTCGTCAGGGCGGATTCCCTCGAACGTGAAGTTGAAATCGGTAAGGCAATCTTTCGCAAAGCTTGCGCGGTGCGGCTCCGTGCCCCAGATAAGTTCAGTGTCCTCCTTACTGTAGAGGTTGAAGAGGTTCTTGTAGCGCTTTGGGCGCTGCTCGCGGTAGAACCACTCGCCGAGGGTGACGTCCATTGAGGACGTGCAAAGGTTGTCTTTATCAAACGGTTCGATGACGACCGTACCGGCCTTCATGTGTTCGAGAATCTTCTTGTCGGAGAGAGCCATAGTTGCAGGATTATACGGCCATCGGCGCCTTTATGGAAGGATGTGATTCGTAGTTCTCGAGTTTAATATCGTCCATCGTGAATTTATCGATGTCTTTTATGTCTGGGTTGAGCCAAAGCGTAGGGGAGGAGAGCGGTTCACGCTTCAGCTGTTCCTCGACGGCGTCGAAGTGGTTCTTATAGATGTGTGCGTCTCCAAGCACGTGTACGAACTCTCCAGCTTCGTAGCCAGTTACCTGCGCGACCATCTTTAAGAAGAGGGAATAGGAGGCGATGTTGAAGGGAACGCCAAGGAACATATCGCAACTTCGCTGGTACATCTGCATTGAAAGCCTGCCGTCAGCGACAAAGAACTGGAACATGACGTGACAGGGAGGAAGCGCCATCTGGTCAAGCTCTCCCGGATTCCACGCAGAGACGATGAGGCGACGACTATACGGATCTTTCTTGATGCGCTCAATAACATCCTTAATCTGGTCGACGGTCGTGCCATCCGGCTTCTGCCAGCTTCTCCATTGCACGCCATAAATGCGACCGAGGTCGCCGGGGAACCTTGCTTTTGGTTTCCAGTAGTCAGCTTCTGCGTTATCAGTCCAAATCGTGCGCTCACTTCCATTCAGTTCTTTGAGACGGTTGTCATCATTGCTTCCTTCAAGGAACCAGAGGAGTTCACTCTTTACTGCTTTGAAGGCGAGTTTCTTGGTAGTGATTGCGGGGAATCCGTGCGCGAGGTCAAAGCGCATTTGGAAGCCGAGAAGTCCGCGTGTTCCAACCCCCGTCCTATCTTCACGATCGGTCCCCTCCTCATAGATTTTCCTCAGAGCGTGTAGGTAGGGCTGTTCCATATACAGGCAGTATACTAAGGGTATGAAAAAAGGGGTGTTTATAGTCCTCGACGGCAACGACGGCTCTGGGAAGGCAACCCAGACCAAGCTATTGTCCGAGCGCCTCCAGAGAGAAAACGTAGAGCACGAAGCGCTCAATTTTCCCTCCTACAACCGTAATTTCTTTGGGACCCTCCTTGCCGCCTGCCTTGCAGGGAAGTGTGGGGACTTCGCTAACCTTGATCCTAAGATTGCCTCCACCCTCTACGCACTCGACCGCTTTGAGGAGACGCCTAGAATCAAGCACGCGCTTGACCAGGGGAAGGTGGTGATTACGGACCGCTTTTCCTCCTCCAACCAAATCCACCAAGGAGGCAAGATTTCCGCGACAGAGGAACGCGAGGAGTTCCTTATCTGGCTCGATGGCATGGAGCACACCACCCTTGGTGTCCCAAAGCCCGACGCAGTTATCTACTTCCATGTGCCGCTCGAGCTCTCCCTACAGCTGCTTGATGAGAAGCGGGAGGTGAAGAACACTGAGGGCAAGGATGTGGTGGAGAAGGACCAAGACTATATGGAACGCAGCTATGAGGCGGCCAAGTGGCTTGCTGAGCGCCAACCCAACTGGCACGTCATTGAATGCGCGGAAAATGGCGAGATGAGGCCCCGGGAGGCAATCCACGAGGATGTGTATAGGGTAGTCAAAGGACTCCTTGTATAATCGGTACTTAGAAGCCTAGCGTGTCTTATATGAACAGCTACGATCACGTGAAGCGTGATGACCCTGAAGTTTTTAATGCGATAGAAGGTGAAGAGAAGCGCGAGCGCGAAGGCCTCGAGCTTATTCCTTCTGAGAACTACGTCTCGCTTGCTGTGCGCGAGGCGATGGGCTCGGTGCTCACCAACAAGTACTCGGAAGGGTACCCAGGCAAGCGCTACTACGGGGGCCAGCAATATACGGACGTGGTTGAGGACCTTGCGCGCGACCGCGCGAAGAAACTCTTTGGCGCAGGCTTCGCAAACGTGCAGCCACATGCAGGCGCTCCTGCAAACGTCGCGATGTACTTCGCGCTTCTTGAACCAGGAGACACCATTCTCGGCATGGACCTCTCTCACGGAGGGCACCTCACCCACGGACACCCGGTGACCTACCTCACGAAGATCTTCAACTTCGTTCGGTACAAGATGAAGGACATTGAGACGGGAGAAATCGACTACGATGCGATGCTCGAAGTCGCCAAGAAGGAGAAGCCTAAGATGTTGCTTGCTGGCTACTCTGCGTACCCACGCGAGCTCGACTACGCGAAGTTCGTTGCTATCGCGCGCGAAGTCGGCGCCGTTGCCGTCATGGACGTAGCGCACATCGCCGGCCTCATCGCCGGTAAGGCAGTGAAGAATCCGTTTGATTACGGCTTTGACGTGATGACCACCACCACCCACAAGACACTGCGTGGTCCTCGCGGCGGCATGATTCTCACGCGCGAAGATGCAGACATTGCAAAGAAGATTGATAAGTCAGTCTTCCCAGGCTTCCAGGGCGGTCCGCTCATGCACATGATTGCTGCCAAGGCAGTCTGTTTCGGTGAGGCACTTGAGCCATCTTTTGAAACCTACGCCAAGCAGGTGGTGGTAAACGCTGCTGCAATGGCAGATGTCTTCCTTAAGGATGGTGCCCGCTTGATTACGGGCGGTACCTCTAATCACCTCATCCTCGCGGATGTATGGGGCTCCTACCAGATTTCAGGTCATGACGCTGAGACCTTGCTTGATGAAGCGGGCATTACGCTCAACAAGAACTCGATTGCTGACGATACGCGTAAGCCGATGGATCCTTCGGGCATTCGCTTTGGGACTCCAGCAATTACGACTCGTGGCTTCAAGGAAGCGGAGTGTGTACGCGTTGCTGAACTCATGATTGATATTCTCAAGAAGCGCGACGCTGATACTGTTGCGAGCGCCAAGGCAGAGATCAAGACAATGGCGGAGAAGCATCCGGTTCCGGAATCGTTTCGCTAGATGAAAATACGAAAGGCAACCAGCAAGGACCTCAGGTCCATTCATAAGCTCATACACGAGCATGCGGGTATCTTGCTGCAGGACCATCTACCGCGTGCAACGGAATTCTTTGTTGCGGTCGATGGGAAACCAGGAAGAATTATCGGCTGCTGCGCACTCGTCATCTATTCGAAGCGTCTTGCAGAGATTCGTTCACTTGCGGTCTCGAAGAACTTCCGAGGAAAGGGAATCGCAACCGAACTCATCAATGCGTGCGTCGCGCTTGCTGAGAAAAAGAAAGTGTATGAAGTACTCTCTATCACCGGTGCCAAAGAACTCTTCGAAAAGAACGGGTTCGGGATGCTGAAGAAGGAAAAGTTCGCTCTGCTAAAAGTGCTCCGGGACTAGGGGCGTTTTGCTATACTCGTCGTAATGGAAACCCGCATACGAGATGCCGTTGCGATGGTGCTTAAGGACATCGGAGCTCCCGAGGTGGCCTTCGCCGTAGAGCGTCCAGCTGAGCACTCTCATGGCGACTACGCCATAAACGCCGCCTTGGTCGTCGCCAAGATTCTAGGAAAGAACCCTAAGGAGGTCGCGGAAACCATCGCTTCAGGCATCACGAAAGCGCTCAAGGACGAGGTCATGAGCGTAACGGTTGCAGGACCTGGATTCATTAACGTTACGCTCGCGCGTAGTGTCATCACGAACGAAATTGCACGGGCAACAGGAAAAGAGTGGGGGCGCGGGACGGCTAACCTAGGGAAGCGCGTGATGGTTGAGTACACCGACCCGAATCCATTCAAGGAGATGCACATCGGGCACTTAATGAGTAACGCGATTGGAGAATCGCTTGCGCGCCTCATTGAATTTTCCGGAGCAACTGTCGCACACGTAAACTACGAGGGAGACGTTGGTCCGCATGTGGCCAAGTGTTTGTGGGGACTGCAAAAGAGCGGCAACCTCGAGCCTGCCAACGCCACCGATATCGGGAAGGCGTACACACACGGTGCCCGCGCGTATGAAGAGAGTCCTGAGGCGAAGGTAGAGATAGACGCGCTCAATCGCGCCATCTACAAGAACGAGGACCGGGAGCTTGCAGAACTCTGGCGCAAAGGTAGGGAGGTGTCGCTCGCAGCGTTTGAGGAAATCTACAAAGTGCTCGGCACGAAGTTTGATTACTACTTCTTCGAGAGCGAGACAGCGCCGATTGGTCTTGAGAAAGTGCAGGAGAATCTGGCGAAAGGAGTGTTTGAAGAGAGCGATGGCGCTATCGTCTACAAGGGAGAGAAGGTAGGGAAGCACACTCGTGTCTTCATTACGTCGCAGGGCACACCTACCTATGAGACCAAGGAAATCGGACTCGCGTTCCTTAAAGAGGAGCGCTGGCCTGCGGACCACTCGATTATCATTACCGCGACTGAGCAGCTCGGGCATTTCTCGGTAGTGCTTGAGGCGCTTAAGGAAGTCGCGCCGATGCTTGGCGAGAAGACCTCACACCTCGCGCACGGCATGCTCAAGCTTCCTTCGGGCAAGATGTCGTCTCGTGAAGGGAACGTCGTCACTGCCCGCTCATTCATTAACGGCCTTATTGAGAAAGTGTCGGAGAAGAGCGAGGATCCGATTGTCGCTGAGCAGGTAGCGCTCGGTGCTATCAAGTACCCAATTCTTCGTCAGGCAGCAGGTTCAGATATCGTGTTTGATCCGGAGAAGTCTTTGTCGCTTGAAGGAGATTCCGGACCGTACCTGCAGTACGCGATGGTGCGTGCGAAGTCTATCCTCGCAACCGCAGGCAACGACGGCGACGCAAAGGACGCGCCGGCGGAGCCGTATCTTATTGAGCGCCTCATCACGCGCTTCCCTGAGATTGCTGCACGTGCTGAACGCGAACGCGCACCGCACCATGTTGCGCAGTACCTCACGCAGCTGGCAGGGGAGTGGAACTCCTTCTATGCGGCGAACCGAATTCTTGGCGGAGAGCACGAGGCGTACAAGCTCCTCGTTGCGCGCGCATTTGTCACGACGATGGAGAACGGCCTTTGGCTGCTCGCCATTCCGACGCCGGAAAAAATGTAATATCTTGTATATATGGAAGACCTCAACGAGAACCTCCCGCAGCAGCTGTCCGCTACAAGCGTAGAAGAAGTGCTGGAATTGATAGCAAACCAGAAAGTTGACTATCCGATTATCATCGCACCATGGCACGGCGAGGGGCTGAAGCCGCAGTACATCGTGAGAGGCGAGACCCAGCTCCGCGAAGCTTTTGAGAAAGCACTCAAGGATTCGAGTCACGATGCCCGGGTTCACGTCATTAAAGCAAGCATTGGTACTGGCCGGACGTCCGACACCATCACTGAGACTGACAATTAGGTTTTTGGGGAATCCTTCGCCCTACGATAGGATGGAGGATTATGGCTCAAGATACGGCTAAAACAGAGGTCGCCACACGCGAGGAGGAAGTCCTCGCCTTTTGGAAGAAGGAGCAAATCTTCGAAAAATCGCTTGAGAAGCCCGCACCCAAGGGCGAGTTCACCTTCTACGACGGCCCTCCGTTTGCTACCGGCCTCCCGCACCAAGGCTCGCTCCTTTCCTCGGTCGCTAAGGATTTCATCCCGCGCTACAAGACCATGCGCGGGTATAGGGTGCGCAGGCGCTGGGGGTGGGACACGCACGGCCTCCCGATTGAATCCCTCGTGGAAAAGAAGCTCGGGCTTAAGAACAAGAAGGAGATTCTTTCCATAGGTATCGAGACGTTTAACGAGACGGCTCGTTCGATGGTGCTCGACTACGTGCACGAGTGGAAGCGCTACATTGAGCGCCTCGGTCGCTTCGTCGACTTCGACAACTCCTACAAGACGATGGACAACAGCTTCATCGAAAGCGTGTGGTGGGGACTTAAAGAGATACATAAGAAGAACCGTCTCTATGAGGGACGCAAGGTGCTCATGTACTGTCCGCACTGCGAGACACCACTTGCCAAAGCAGAGATTGCGATGGACAACACGTACAAGGACCTGACCGAGGAAGCGGTAACGGTGAAGTTCAAAGTAAAAGAACCACAGAAGCACGGACTTCCAGAAAACACGTTCATACTCGCGTGGACCACGACGCCTTGGACTTTGCCAGGCAACGTTGGGCTTGCGGTGGGGCCGGAGATTGCGTACGCGCTTTATGAGAAAGAGGGGGCATCGCTCATTGCGGCAAAGGAGCGCGCTGAGACGCTTGGACTTTCGAGCGCGCTGAAGGAGTTCACAGGGAAAGAGCTTGTTGGCATCGAGTACGAGCCGCTCTACGAAATTACAAAAGCTGCTGCACACAACGGCAAAAAGTGGATGGTGCTGCCTGCCGACTTCGTTACGACCACCGACGGTACTGGCGTCGTGCACACCGCCGTCATTTACGGAGAGGACGACTACGCACTCGGCCTTAAGGAAGGGCTCCCGATGATTCCGCTTTTGAATCCCAACGGCACCTACAACACTGAGGCGCCCGCGTTCGTACAGGGCCAGTACATAAAGAAGGCAGAACCTCTTATAAAGGAAGACCTTGAGAAGCGCGGACTCATGTTTGCGCGCGCGATGAACACGCACTCCTCCCCACACTGCTACCGCTGCGGCACCGCGCTCATCTACAACGCTGTTTCTTCATGGTTCATCAACATACAGGAGATAAAAGCGAAGCTCCTTTCAGAGAACGAGAAGATTACCTGGATGCCCGAGCACCTCAAGCACGGTCGTTTCAAGCACATTCTTGAAGGTGCTCCTGATTGGACCATTTCCCGCAACCGTTTCTGGGCAAGCCCGCTTCCTATCTGGAAGAATCCGAAAGGAGAGGTGACGGTGGTGGGGTCTCTTGATGAACTCAAATCGCTCACGAAGAAGAGCGGGAATACGTACTACTCACTTCGACACGGAGAAGCCGACAGCAATGTCGACCGACGCATTAGCGCAGACCCAACAGAGCCTGTCCACCTCACCGAAGAGGGGAAGGCACAAGTTGCTAAGGCGGCAGAGGAACTTAAGAAGTGCGACATTGACGTCGTCATCACCTCGCCATTCGTACGTACGCGTGAGACCACAGAGATTGTGGTGAAAGTCATTGGCTGCAAACCTGAACAAGTTGTCGTCGACGCAGCGCTCTCTGAATACAATCACGGATTCCTTAACGGGCAGCCACTCACTGAGTTCCATAAACACTTCCCGGACACGAAAGAAAGTAACCTCGCACGCTTCGAGAAGGGCCCCGAAGGAGGAGAGTCGTTGAACGACCTTAGGAAGCGGGCGGGCGATTTCCTCTACTCACTTGAAGAGAAGTACAAGAACAAGAAGATACTCATCGTCTCACACGGTGAGCCGCTCTGGGTCCTCTACGGCATCGTGCGGGGGGCAACAGCGAAAGAGATTGTCGATACTCCGTATCCTGAGCGTGGAAAGATGGTGCCGCTTAATTTCGTGCCGCTCCCGCACAATCGCAACTATGAGCTCGACTTCCACCTGCCGTACCTCGACCAGGTACAGCTCGAGAAGGATGGTGAGCCGCTTACTCGCACGCCGGAAGTGGTGGATTGCTGGGTGGAGTCAGGTTCAATGCCATTTGCTGAATATCACTATCCGTTTGAGAACCAGAAGGAGTTCCAGAAACGAGCTCCGGGGGACTTCGTGTCCGAGTACATTGGCCAAACCCGCGCCTGGTTCTACTACATGCACGCCATCTCCGTTTCCATCTTTGGTCGCCAGTCCTTCAAGAATGTCATCACGACCGGAAACGTCGTTGCCAAGGACGGTGCGAAGCTTTCCAAGAGCAAGAACAACTATACGGACCCCTACGCACTCTTTGATCAGTACGGTGCTGATGCGTTCCGTTACTACATGCTCTCAAGCCCCGTCATGCAGGCGGAAGACCTTCTCTTCCGCGACGAGGATGTGAAAGATGTGCACGCCCGCGTGGTGAACATGCTGCGCAACGTTCTCTCGTTCTATCTTCTCTTTAAGCAGGACCTTACCGAAGAGGAAGGGAAGAGCGACCATCCGCTTGATCGCTGGATACTTGCACGCCTTACGCAGGTAATCGGCGACGCAACTGACGCTCTTGAGCGCTACGATGTCCCGCGCGCAGTGCGCCCGTACCGTGAGTTCATTGATGATCTTTCTACCTGGTACCTCAGGCGTTCTCGCGACCGCATGAAGGGAGAAGACGAGGCGGACAAGCAGGCGGCACTCCGTACGCTCCGTCACGTGCTGCTCGAGCTCTCGAAGATTATTGCTCCGGCGATGCCATTTGTCGCAGAGGAACTTTATAGGAACGTAAAGAAAGACAACGATCCGGAAAGCGTGCATCTCGCGGCATGGCCTGAGGTCAAAAAGCCGCTCTTCGGCTCCCGCAAAGAGGATGCGTTGATTGCCGACATGCAGAAGGTGCGTGCCGTCGCTTCTGAAGCGCTCATGCTCCGACAGAAAGCGAACATAAAAGTGCGCCAGCCGCTTGCAACGCTTACGATCACTGAGAAACTGCCACCAGCGCTTTCCATCATTGTCGCTGACGAAGTGAACGTGAAGAAGATTGTGGTTGGAACGGAAGTGAAGCTCGATACCGTGCTTACGCCAGAACTCATACAGGAAGGTGACGAGCGCGCCTTTGCGCGCGCCGTCGCTGAAGCGCGCAAAACCGCAGGGTTCTCACCACGTGACAAGGTCTCGGTGGTGAAGGGAAGTGGCCCACACACTGCGGAGCTTTCGACGGGTTCCGTTTCTTTCTCTCTTACGCGCGATGCGTCCTAACTACGTCACGCCAGCCATCGTCCTCTCCCGCACTCCAATCGGGGAGGCGAGTGCGCTCGTGACGCTGCTGACCGCAGACTTCGGTCTGCTTCGTGCGCGGGCACAAGGAGTACGTAAATCAGGAGCGAAGCTCTCGCATGCGCTTCGCACGCTCTCAGAGCTCGACGCAAGTTTGCTCTACGGGAAAGAAGGGTGGCGTCTCTCTGGGGCCTCGCTTGTTGAAGACCACTTCACAGAGCTTCCTCCTGCAGCCCGCGCTCGCGCAGGGCGCACCTCGCTCCTTTTGCTGCGGCTTGTACACGGGGAAACAAAGGAGCCGGAACTCTTCCGGGCGTTCCGCGATTTTCTCAATGCACTTAAGGATGAGAACGAGGAGTCGCAGGATGCTGCAGAGTGCCTGGCTGCGCTCAGGATTGTGAACGCGCTTGGCCTTGATGCAGGAGAGGTGCCCGCTTCCATAGAGGGGAACCGCAAGCAGATTATCGCGCGCATCAATCAGGGCATCGCCGCCTCCGGTCTGTAAGGTATACTTTTGTGTATCATGCCAGGCGAGCAAGAAGACACTGGGCCGCTTGAGGAGACGCGAAAGC
>JAGOSU010000014.1 GCA_018062165.1 Minisyncoccota bacterium | reverse complement strand
GCTTGGGGTAGGGTCAGATACTGGAGACGTGCTTGGGCTTGTCGAAGATGGTGCTTCAGTCTTCCCTTCTGCTACAGAGGTACGGGAGGTGCTCGCTTCTTTAGTGGGCTCCTACCACTCGCCATATCCCCTTTTCTCTTCGAAGACTGTTAAAGGCAAGCCCTTGTTCCAGTGGGCGCTTGAGGGCGAGAACGTCGAAGCCCCACTTCAGGAAGGCACAATACGTTCCTTAACGTTCTGTGGGATGCGAAGAATAGGAACTGACGCGCTCATTCGATATGTTGGTAAGAAGATAGCTACGCTTGCACCCGTCACCGAAGCATCAAAAGCCCTCGGAAGGGATTTCAGGAAAAAAGACGTGCTTGCGTCGTGGGAACGCATACGTGAAGGTCGCTTCCCTGTTGTGAAAATAAAAGTTCGTACGAGCGCCGGCGTCTACATGCGCACGCTTGCGGGAGATATTGGAGAGAAGCTCGGGACACGCGGGCTCGCACTTTTAATCAAGAGAACAAGAATCTTTGTCCACGGCACTACGTAAGGTTACTTCTCTTCCTCGAAGTCGTTCACAACGCCAGGACCAGTAACCTGTGTTACGTCATACGCGCCCTTCACTTTCTTATACGAAAACACCGCAGTGCCATTTCCAAAGTTGATTTGTATAAAAGGTTTCTTATTCATTTCATTACTCGCTACGGAGCAGACACTCTGTATAAAACCCTCCACATCGAAGTTCTTCACCGTAGGGTGGAAGTGTAGTTCATCGGCATCGACAACATGCGTGTTGTCAGGATTTATTTCTATACTCGGTCTCTCTTCGATAGGTGCTTGTGGGAAAACGCGAGGAAGAGAGCCTTCGCTCGTACCTACAGTCTCTCCGCCTCTTGGTGGATATGGTTCACCTGGAGCGAGTACATCAGGATGCGGTCGCTTATAGGACTTCTCGTCTTCGGACATCACCCCAGTATACCCGTGTCTAGAATAGGTCCCAGAGATCCTGGTCCTCAGTACCGTCTACCTTAAAGATGGAAATACCGCGTAGGCCGTACTCTTTAGCGAGTTTTACCTTATCCTCAATAGCTTCCGCATCACTCCACCACAGGAGATTCACGGTAGTGGTCATGCCGGTTGCGTTGGCGTACGCGAGCGCGCGAGCCGCTGCTTCATTGCCTTCAGGAGTGCTTCGAGGCGCCTTGATGTTTGAAGGAATGACGCTCGGTGTGGTGGTCGAAATATAAGAGAACGAGAGCTCGCCTGCACTGTTTCGAAGCGGATCAATGTGCAAGTCGTCGGCAAGGTCCTTTGCGTACGCGTCGGTCACTGACCACTTCTTCACGTAGCTTTGGTACCAGTTGGGAGAAACAGTAAGTGTGTACTCGAACCCATAGGTAGCAACACCAAGTGTAATCTTGTCCTTGTCGAAGGACTTGAGCGCGAGCTCAATCACCTTCTTCACCCAGTCGGGGTCAGCAATTGGCATGTAGGGCTGCCCGGAACGTGCGTCGTTAAGCTTAAGGTCAGCGCGCTGTTGGTCATAGGTCATGAGGCGCACGCGGTCGCAGTAGCGATCAAGTTCTTTGTAATCGTTGGCGTACTCAATGGTTGCTGGCACGGTCCGATAGAGGGACTCGGGCGGTGTTCTTGCTTCAGTTGTGCAGGCGAGCACCTTCCCTCGAAGCGTGCTCTTAAGTTCTTTCAAGAAGAGCGAGTAGTACGGGCGTGTTGCTGCACTCTTGCCTTCGTAGTCGATGTCGACACCGTCGTACTTTCCTTTCTTCACCATGTCAGCAATGGCCTTCACATGCTTCTCGCGCAGTTTCTCGTCCGAGAGGATGCGATAGATGTTGGCAGTATCGCTCCACATCACCGTTGGGATGATTTCGATATCCTCTTCCCTTGCTTCTTTGAATAGTTTCTTCCACGTGCTCTTTGAAAGACCTGCAAGGTCGTTTAACTTCCCATCACTTTTGACCCCATATCCGAAAGGGTTTATCTCCGTGAGTTCATCAAGATGCTTGCGTGCATCTTTGGTGCCCTCAGACACCTTCCAGTACGGAATCCAGCCGGATACCTCAAGGTCAGCGGCCTGTGTGGACACTGGGAACGCGCTCACAAGAAACGCGCTGAGGAGGAACGTTGAAAGGGCTCGCTTCATACACTTAGTATAGAAGAGATGACGCGCGACTTCCACCCTTATTACCGAACGCCGTTCCAGACAATACGGTAGATAGCGCCTGCATAGTCGTCTGAGACATAGAAGGTGCCGCCTGGTTCAGTCAGTATGGCCACCGGACGTCCGACAGCGTCGTCAGAAGTACCTCCTTCGGGCATGAAGCCCGTCACGAAATCGTAAGGACCGCCATCCACGTTTCCGTCGTCATCAAGGTTCCATCTCACCACTTTGTAGCCAGTGGGCACCGAGCGGTTCCAGGAGCTGGAGCCGTGATAGGCCACCAGGAGGTCGTTATGGAGCTCTCCAGGCCATCCTTCTTCAGGAATGAAGGCTAGACCGAGTGGGGCTGAGTGCGCCTGCAGGTCTATGTGTGCCGGAATGAACCCTGCGCACGGGTTCGGATTATCAGGACGTGCATTGTAGTCGGTGTCATAAACGTTCTGACCATAGCAGATGGGCCATCCATAGTAGCCGCCCTCCTTGATGAGGTTCACCTCATCAGGTGGGATGTCGTCGCCAATTAAGTCACGACCGTTATCAGTCGCCCAGATCGCTCCATCAATAGGATTGACGGCCATGAAGACTGAGTTTCTGAGTCCCGAAGCGTAGATGTATGTATCATCAGTTTCAAGATCAACCGACACGATGGAGGCGCGTTTCGAATCCGTCTCGTGGCACACGTCACAGGAAGAACCGATTGAGACTAGAAGATGTTTGCCGTCTGGATGTGGGAGGATGGTGCGCGTCAGGTGTCCCTGCGTTGCTGGGAAGGTTGTGATGGTGCGACGATAGTCCGCTGTCTGTGCGTCAGGGTTGTAGCTATACACCTTGAGTGCATCGCTTTCCGCAACATACAGCACACAATTGTTGCCATCAATGCAGGTGGCATAGATACCGTGGGGGCGCTTGAGTCCTTCGAGTACCGTCTTCGGCGACTCTGCTTTTCCGTCGCTGTCAGCATCGTTCAGTACGACAATCTTGCCACTACTAGTCAGCGATACGAGCATCGCTCCCTTTGGGTCTCTCGTCATCACGCGCGCGCCGGGCACTTCACGCGAGAAGATAGTTGGAGTGAAATCATCAGCAACATCAAGCGACGCGAGATCTCCCTCAGGAAGCGGCGGCGGTTCTGTTTTTGTGAAGAGCTTAATAAGAAAGTTTGGCGGGCTCTCTTTAAGGTACGTATATGTAAAATAGCCACCTATACCGATAATCAGAATAACGAGCAACCAGACGACTGTGTTTCGTGTCATGCGCTAAGTATGTCACGTCCTCATGAACACTCAGTTAACAAGCGGTGTACTATGGAAACCATGCTTGGCCTCTCAAAGAAAGAGCTCTCTTCCCTACGACGCCTCTCGTCCCCGCAGAAGATTCAGGACTACCTTGAATCCCTTCCCTTCAACTTCGAGAAAGGTGGGGAGACCTTGATGTCCCCTCGAAGAGTGCTCGAGGCGAGGCGTGCGCACTGCCTTGAGGGCGCTCTGCTTGCGGCAACCGCTCTCTGGCTTCACGGAGAGAAGCCATTGTTGCTTGACCTTAAGACACACAAGAAGGACCAGGAACATGTAGTCGCACTCTTTCGTAAGAATGGCTACTGGGGCGCCATAAGTAAGACCAACCACGCGGTGCTGCGCTATCGGGACCCAATCTATGAGACCGTGCGCGAGCTTGCCCTCTCCTACTTCCATGAGTACTTCTTAAACTCAACTGGCCAGAAGACACTCGAAAGCTACTCGACCCCCTTCGACCTCTCTACACTCGGCGATGTGTGGGTGACTGACGAGAAGGACCTCTGGCATATCTCCAAACGCCTTGACCGCACTCGCCATTTCCCAGTCGTGCCGAAGAAGAACCTGAAGCTGCTGCGTCCTGCCTCCAAGGTGGAGCGTACGGCCGGGAGGATAACAGAGTGGAAATAAGGCATATAATTGCCCTTCATGAACCGTTCATGATAGATATGATGAACTTGGAGCGTTAGGTATTAGCAGCTTAGTTGGACGTTCCATGAGAATACTTATCGTAGAGGACGAGCAGAAGCTCGCAGAGGGAATCAAGAAGGGTCTTGAGAAGCGTGGGTACGCGGTCGATATGGTGGACGACGGAGACAAGGCACTTACCCGCCTCTCAGTTCACCGGAGCGATTACGATCTGGTGATTCTTGACCTTATGCTCCCTTCAAAATCGGGCTACGAGGTCTGTGAGGGGGCGAGGGCCCGGGGAGTCACAGTGCCTATTCTTGTGCTCACCGCCCGTAACGAGGTGGAGAATAAGGTGCGACTCCTTCTCTCTGGAGCCGACGACTACCTCGTGAAGCCCTTCTCGTTCGAGGAACTCTTGGCTCGTGTCCACGCCCTTCTCAGGCGTCCAGCTACCACCGTGCCCGATGTGCTGCGAGTGGCAGACATCGAGCTCGATCCCTCCGAGCATATCGTCCGCCGCTCCGGAGTGGAGGTACCTCTTACGCTTAAGGAGTTTACACTGCTAGAATACTTCCTACGGCACCCCAATGAGGTGGTAAACCGCGAGGATTTGCTCTCACACCTCTGGGACTTCAATTATGAATCGTTCAGCAATGTCATCGACGTCCATGTCAAAAACCTCCGCAGGAAACTCGACGCGCCCGACGAACCATCCCTCATTGAAACGGTTAGGGGGGTTGGCTATCGCCTTCGCGCGTAAGTACAAACACGACCTGTTTTTCAGGACGGAACTCAACGTCATCGTCCTACAGGTTGTGTTCACGCTGCTCATCCTCCTCTTGGTGGCGGTCGGGTTCTCCATACTCTACGACGACGTCTCCACCAATCTGCTCTTGGGCATCATGACAAGCATCGCAAGCGGTGCCACCACGACGAGTTCATACATCGTCAGCAACCTTGAGTACCTCAAGGACCGCAATCTCCTTTTCGTTGCGGCAGGCATCGCACTTACGACTGCCGTCTTCGGCTACCTGCTGACCCGCCTCACGCTTGCGCCGACACGCAACGCACTTGAGAGCCAGAAGCAGTTCATCGGAAACATCGCACACGAACTGCGCACTCCCCTTTCCATCATCAAAACCAATACTGAGGTAACGTTATTTGACGATACTCTACCTAAGGATGCCCGCGAGACACTTACAAGCACCGTCGAGGAGCTTGATCGCATCTCGGATATCATCAACAACCTCCTTTCACTGAACGTGCTCGTACAGCCTGAGAAAGTTCCGTTTACGAACGTTGATATGAAAGAGGTCGTGGCACGCGTCGCCACTCATCTTGAAAGCTATATCACTCGCAAGAAAGTTGTTCTTACCATAGAGACCAACGACTACAACATCGTCTGGGGTAACGCTACCGCGCTTGAGCAGATTGTCATGAACATTCTCAAAAACGCTAGTAACTACACTCCAAGCGGCGGCACGATACACCTTTCAGTCCTGCCCGATTACCGAGGACACCTCACGGTTACGGTGGAAGACTCCGGTATTGGTATTGAGGAGAAGGACCTCGTGCGCATCTTCGAGCCGTTCTATCGTGCCGACTCCTCACGCACCCGCGGAAGCGGTGGTTCAGGTCTTGGACTTGCCATCGTCTCAGAGCTCGTGAAGATGCATCATGGCAGCATTACCATTAAGAGCGCCCCTAATCATGGCACCAGCGTCACCGTCACGCTTCCCTGTGGAAAGGATGCGCAAAAGAAAGAGGAGCCAGGCACAAGCAAGGTAGAGGTAGATTTCTCGAGGTATTTTGGCCCTCAGAAGCGCGACGACGCCTAATTCATCTCTCGTTCACAGGGGCTTTGGTACGGTAATGATCTATTACCAGTTCTAACCATCACCTACCGTCGTAACGCACTGTATGAGCACCCTACACAAGGAGCGCGGAAACTGCGCCTCCGACCATATCGTGAGATAGAGCTGGGGAGGCCGAAGCATAAGCACTTTTGGTCTCCCCGGCGCCTTAGGGTGCCAAGTCGATGCGAATAGGACGATACCAGGAGCCAGAGCGACGCTGCGGTCGCTCGACATTCTCAACAGCTTCCTCGGTGGAAGATGCAGTGGTCGTTGCGCTCGTAGTCGCCATCACCTTCATCATTGCTGGTGCAGAGAGTGTCGCAACCTCAGCAGCAGGTTCAGCAGCTACCTCTCCTTCGACGAACGCATCAGTCGCCACCTCTTCTTCCGGGGTTTCGAAGCGAAACTTCGCCTCAAGAAGACGCTTGCCTACCCCGATGGCAGTCTTTGCACGCGCGAAGTCAGCGACAGCGCCCTGGTACGCACCGAGTTCGTGTTTGGCCTTGCCGCTATCAATTGCCTCGGTAATCAGCGCAACGCGATTGCCGATGGCGAGCGAGTCTTCGGCCGTCAGTCCTTCGGAGCGCTCTGCAAGATCGCGCACTGCAACCTCCGCATCACGCGCAGCATCAGCAAGCACGTGCTCGCTTGCTTCCTTTGATGGGACATCGCTTTCATCGCGCTCCAGTGCTACCTTCTCTTTCTTCTCTGCGATGTCGACTCGCAGCATCGCGAGTGCCTCTTCAGTATCTCCATTACGTGCGGCAATGATGTCGTCGATAATACGACCGTGGGCAGAAAGCACCGACTCAAGTTCAACAGAAGCATCAATACTTTTTTCGGGTGCTGTATCGGAGAGTTCTTCAATGTGTGAAGCGGCCTCATCTGCTGAATCATGGAAACGTTCAGAAAGTTCAGCCACTGCAGTCTCATCAAGCGAGCCGCGTGCTGCAAGGACCTCCGCTTCCTTGAGGCGGCGCTCGGCACGAGAGGTGGCAACCGCAGCTTTTGCGGAAGGAGTAACTGCGGTAAGTGTATAGAGCGGCTCGTTCACGTTAACTTTAAGCGCGTACATAGCGTCTCCTGGAACAGCGTCTTCAGCAGCAAGCGAGACGCCCCCTGCACTACTTACCAAAACAGCGAAGACGGCAAGGAAGGCGGTAGTCCTCTGGAACGTGAGAGTCATGAAAATGCCTCCGTACGGTGACGGAATGCGTGGTTCGGCCGCAGTTGCCCGCATGCGGGTGAGAAGAACCTCGCGCATGGCGGAACGCTCCGCGTCTGAAAGGCGCAGTGTGGAAAGCGAGTGCTTGAGTGTTTTAAGTGGATCCATGGTCGAGTAGTGCTCGGAGCTTCTTGGTGGCGCGATGGATGCGAACCGAAATAACGTTCGGGGATTCGCCTGAAATAGCGGCTATTTCCCCAACCGACAGATCCTCCACATGCCGCATGAGAAGCGCTTCACGGTCTTTCTCCGGGAGCTCCGAAAGCATTGAGAGAGCTTCTTTTCCTGCCGCTGCGTCCGTAATCGTTGCCGCGTCCGCTCCAGCTGGATCGAAGCCTGTTTCTTGCAATGTCTCGAGTGAGGAGCTCTTCTTCTTGCGGTAGTGGTCAATAATCAGGTTCCCCGCTATCCGGAAAAGGAACGCTTTCGGATTATCGACCTCGTTGCCGGCCGTGAGGTAGTCCCACATCCGGAGGAACGATTCCTGCGTGATGTCGAGCGCTATCTCGCGGTCACTTACCTTAAAGTAGGCATGCCGGAAGAGCGGGTCCGCAAAGCGAGTATGCAGGTCAAGGAACGCCGTCTCAGTCGCTTTCGAGTCCATATCCTATGACGCAGCGAGTGGCTGCCTATTACCCTTCCCCTGCATATAGTCACAGCATACCAAAAGCCCCGCGAAAGCGGGGCTTTTGTGGGAGCACGTTGCTGTTATTTCTCCCAGAAACCCCAGTGGCTGCTGAACCAATTCTTAAGCTTGAGGCCAAACTCCTTGGCATGGTCTTTCCTGTTCATGTCCTCGTCTTCAGACCATTCCTTGAGAACACTCGCATCCACACGAGACGTGGACTCAAGTGTGCCGCTAAAGCTGACAGTGTCTCCTACCTCGAGGTCTTCAAGGTCGAAGTCGTCACCCGTACGCGTAAGGAGTTCGGTATCGCTGTCGATGTCGACGGTCCACGTGAACTCCACGTCACCGAGATCCGTCTGTACCGTCACCACATCGTCGTTAATCGCCGTCACTTCCCCACCACGCACAAGTGCGGTTCCGCCAGCAGTAAGTTGCACGAGCGTTGCTGGACGAATGATGGGTTTGTTTCCCTTGTCTTCGTCATTGCGAGCGAACGCTGCTGCCGGGCCTATCACAAGTGCTGTGATAAGTACGGCAAGCAGTGTCTTCTTCGTAAGGTTGGTGTTCATACTTCTGATGTTTCCGTTAGTGCGGATATGCCGCATACGTATAGAGACGGATGCGATGGGTGCAGATTACGCACCTCGCCATCGTTGTACGGCTTAGATGAGCGGTAGATGAAGGCTAGTAGAGTTCGGTTACAGAATGGCGCATGCGGTCGAAGGTCGCAATGAGTGCGTCGCGGTCGAAGGCACGCACGGTACCGGGCTCGTAGTTTTCTACAACGGTCGAGTGGATGAAATAACGGACCGCTCGGCACGGAGTGCTGTCCACCGGCACATAAACCATTTCCTCGTAACGATTACCTGCTCCCGCATCAGAGACTGTAACGAACGAATACGTTACACCCCGGTCCGTCACAACGGTTGAGGAAGCTGGACTATCGACGAACGCCTCTGCGTTACATTCTCCTTCTCTACTTTCAACTGAAAGCTTGGTGTCGGAAGAAAGATTCGTACCTTCGTACGTGCTTGTGCCTACCGTAAAGGAAACCTGGTTCACTTCAGACTCAACACTGTACTCTGGCGGATATTCGATGGTGAAGTCGAGGGCGGTGTGGAGCTTCCATCCATCGTTGGGCGCTTCAGGGGCGACCGACTGTATGCGGGAGGTCAACCATGACCCACCAAGCACCAACGCCACGATGACAAGGAAAATAAGTGCAGTTCTCATACCGGTAAGTATAGCCCGGGGCCGTGTGGGAAGGATGAGGCCAAAATGCTAAGATGCTCTCATGAAGGCAGCCAACCTTAAGGCGGCAATCGCCGCCCTCGTGGTAGTCATTGTGGCCTTAGCCCTTGGGTTTCTGTGGTACTACAAGGACTCCAAAACATCGCTTGATGCCCTCGTGGCCGACTACGAGGCAAGGCTCGCGACAGTCTCCGCTGACCTCGCCAGAGCAGAAGCACAGAACACAGAGCTTGGCGGCAACCTAGAGGCCGAACGCGAACGCAACAATGCCTTTGAAGACCAAATCAAAGACATCAGCGGAACGGTAGGCGACCTCGATAAGCTTGCGAAGACTGACCCGGAACTTCTGCAGAAGTATTCCAAAATCTACTTCCTCAACGAAAACTACTCACCTACCGGTGCAGTGTCTATTAAGAAGAAGTACGTGTACGGCGAAAGCGAGTCTGTGCATGAAAAGGTATGGCCGTTCCTTGAAGACCTGCTTGAGGATGCTGAGGATGACGATATCGACTTGAAGGTCATCTCTGGGTACCGTTCCTTCGGGACGCAAGCAGCGCTCAAATCAGGCTACAAGGTTACCTACGGCAGTGGAGCTAACGCCTTCTCTGCTGACCAGGGCTATTCTGAGCACCAGCTTGGTACGACCGTAGATTTCACGACAGACGCCATCGGCTCTTCCTTTGCAGGCTTTGACCAATCAGAGGCATTCACCTGGCTTACCAAGAATGCCTACCGCTACGGGTTTGTTCTTTCCTATCCTAAAGGAAACACGTATTATCAGTACGAGCCTTGGCACTGGCGCTTCGTCGGTACCGACCTGGCTCGCGACCTTCATAAGGACGGAAAGAATTTTTACGACCTCGACCAGCGCGAGATTGATACCTATTTGATAACCCTCTTCGACTAATCATGAAAAAAGTAGAGACGGCGCTCCTCTCGGTCTACCACAAGGACGGCATCGTTGAGTTTGCTCAGGGCCTCACCGACCTTGGAGTCAAAATCTACGCCTCCGGAGGCACCGCCAAGGCGCTTACCGATGCAGGCATTGCGGTTACCGATGTAGCTACCTTGGTGGGCGGTGGCGCCATCCTTGGGCACCGCGTGGTAACCCTTTCTCGTGAAGTGCACGCAGGCTTACTTGCTCGAGACATTCCTGAAGACCTCAAGGAGCTTGCAGACCTTTCCATACCGTTCATCGACCTTGTGTGCGTGGACCTCTATCCGCTTGAAGAGGAAATTAAGAAGCCAGGGAGTACTCGTGAGTCGGTGATTGAGAAGACTGACATTGGTGGTCCTACCATGATTCGCTCCGCCGCTAAGGGCGGACGCGTTGTTGTGTGTGACCCCAAAGACCGCGCACGCGTACTTGAGTGGCTTCGTGCGGGAGGAAGCGACGAGGCGTTTGTCGAGGAACTTGCAGCCAAGGGCGAATACACCATCGCAGGCTACTGCCTTGCTTCCGCAGCCTACCAGGGTCAGGGCCGCTACGCAGGGTTTGTAGGTGAGCGCATTGCTGAGTGTAAGTACGGCGAGAACGCAGTGCAGGCACCAGCAGCACTCTACGCCTCTCCTACCGAGGACCCACTCGCACTTTCTGCGTTCTCCGTTCTTGAGGGCACGCCTCCTTCCTATAACAACTGGGCAGATATCGATCGCTTGCTTCAGACAGCAACACACATCGCCGCTGCCTTCGATGTGAACCGGGGCAAGGTCCCGCATCTTGCAGTTGGTGCTAAGCACGGCAATGCCTGTGGCGCAGCAGTTGGCGGCACACACGCCGAGACGCTTAAGAAGACGATTGCTGGGGACCCGCTCGCAATATTTGGTGGACTCATCCTCACCAACTTCCCTGTTGGCGCTGAAGAAGCAGAGGAGATTGCTGGTCGCATGCTTGACGGCATCATCGCTCCTTCCTTCACTGAAGAAGCAATCACTAAGTTGAGGCGCAAGGGCGACAAGTGTCGCTTTATAGTGAACCCAGCGCTCGCGTCTCTTGGGAAAGAGTCGCTTGATGCAGCTCCACGCTTTAGGTACGTGCGTGGCGGATTCCTCACACAGCCAAACTATACGTACGTGCTTGAGCTCGCATCTGCTGACCTCGCTAAGTATGGGAACGCAACGGAAGCACAGGAAGACGATATGCTCCTTGCGTGGGCTATTGGAGCGACCAGCAACAGCAACACGATTGCGCTTGTGAAGGACGGGATGCTCGTCGGTAACGGTGTTGGCCAGCAGGATCGCGTAGGAGCAGCTAAGCTTGCCCTCATGAGGGCAGAGCGCTCCAAGCATGACGTGAAGGGTGCGGTAGCCTACAGCGACTCCTTCTTCCCCTTCCCAGACGGCCCGGAGACCCTGATTGATGGGGGTGTTGCCACCATTCTCACGACAAGCGGATCTCTCAAAGACCCTGCAACCATTGAGCTCGCAGCCTCACGTGGTGTCCCTCTCTACATGATTCCTGACCGCCTAGGGCGAGGGTTCTTCGGACACTAGGCTATACCCACTCTCTGTCAGTCGGCACACGGCAGGCGGTATACTAAACACACCATGCCATCCAAGAAGCCTGAAGCCGCCGTTTTTTCGCAGCACCTCAAATCACGCCTCGCCTTCAGGCACAGTTTAGTAGGTCGCTTTGCCGATCTCATGACCCATTGGTTCGGCACCGTGACCTTCTTGTTCCTAAACTTCGTTATTTTCGTGGTCTGGATTCTCTGGAACGAAGGGATACTTGGGCTTGAGATTTTTGACCCGTTCCCGTATTCGCTCCTTACGATGGCAGTCTCGCTTGAGGCCATTGCCCTCTCCGTCATCGTGCTTATAAGCCAGAACCGCCAGGGACACATCGCAGATATTCGCGAGAAACTCGACTTCGAGATTGATGTTCGCTCTGAAGAAGAGATTACCAAGATGCTCATCATGCTTGATGAGATTCAGCGCCATCTTGGCATGCGTCGCCACCTCAAAGACGCTGACCTTGCGGAGATGAAAGCAAACACTGATATTGAGGCACTTAGACGAGAAGCGGAATCAATCCCGGATTCGTAAAAGAAAACCGCCCTGTTCGGGCGGTTTTTTAATTGCCGAGAGCGAGCTTCCCGCCCGTCACAATATCGACGAGTTCCGCCTGAGTACTTGGGATGTCAGAGACCTTGATGCGACCAACCACCTTAATGGTGACGCCGTTACAAATACCGAGCGCAAGCGCAGGGTTTACGGACTTTCCGCTCACGAGCACGGTATCCTTCGCATTCACGAGAACGTCGATTTGCTCAACCTTCCTAGAGTGCGTGGTGTCCGCAATAACGCGGTAGCCCACCAGGTGCTCAACCGAAGCGTAGCCACAAGAGCGAGAAGGGTTCTCAGGGGCCTCAATGGAGATGATGGTTCCGAATGGGAGCTCGGAAGCAAGGTCCTTGGAGCGTGCAGCTATGACCTCAGGGTTAGAAGCCGCGCCGGAGGCGGTTACCAGGGGGTTACTGTCCGTCTGCTCTGGTACGGCGTTGTAAGCCGTGAGCTTTACGGAAAGTTCACCAACGGTGTCCCGGGCGACAGATACCTCGTCCTTTACGGCTACCTTTACGGTCTCCGCTGAGTCGATAGGAGTCTGTTCAGCCTGGACGGGCGCGTAGGCGGTCCCTGCCCAAACAAAAAAGCCCATAAGGGCTATAAGTGGTGTCATAGATACAAGGGTCCAAAAGACAACCTCGTAGGACTACCTTATCAGTCAAGGCCCCTTTTGTCAAGGTCTACAACACTTTTAAGAAGTATGTCAAGAGTGAAAATGGGCTAAATACCCTTATTCTACGCCATTCTATTGCTCTGAACCTTGTATACCCTGCAGCTCCCAGGCCTTCCTTCTTCCTTCCTCTACTTCAGCCCGAAGAGCCCGGAGGTCGACGAGCTCTGGATGGTTGGTTATCTGCCCCTTTTCAATGCCCAATTCGGCCTCTAACACCCCTTCCCGGTCTACAAAGTCATCCACTACCTCCTCAAGTGAGCGCGCATCGCCCTTGGCGACCGCATTTTTAACCATCTGGCGGACAATTTCAGCGTCCGCAATGCCCCAGGGGTACGTCTTAGGCTCGCTCTCTATCATACTTACCAGTTGAGAGTTCCTCCGGTCTTGTACTCGGTGACCCGGGTCTCGAAGAAGTTCTTCTCCTTGTTGAGGTCGATGGCCTCACTCATCCAAGTGAAAGGGTTCTCCACGTTGAACTGGGCAGGAAGACCCACGCGCTCAAGCCTTCGATCTGCGATGTGCTCAATGTACTGCTTGAAGCCCTCTGCGTTCATACCGAAGATACCGCGCGGGAAGACCTCAGTAGCGAAGGTGTACTCAAGTACCACTGCCCTCTTCACCAGATCGATGATGTGCGCCTGGAACTCAGGGGTCCAAAGCTCTGGCTGCTCCTCCTTGATGGAGTTAATCATGTTGATGCCGAAGTTCAGGTGCTGGGACTCGTCACGCATGATGTACTGAATCTGCTCAGCAGAACCCGTGAGCTTGTTCTGACGCTGGAAGCCGAACATAACGGCGAAGGAAGAGTAGAAGAAGATGCCTTCCATGATGAGCGAGAAGACGATGAGGTTCTCAAGGAACTTCTGATCGTTCTCAAAGGTACCGGTCTTGAACGAAGCGTCAAAGATTCCTTCGTTCAACGCGAGCACCATGTTGTCCTTGTTGTAGATGGACTCAATCTCACGGTACATGTTGAAAATCTTCGACTGGTCCATGCCGAGTGACTCCACGATGTACTGGTACGCGTGCGTGTGAATCGCCTCTTCATAGCCCTGACGAAGAAGATACATACGACACTCAGGACTCGTGATGTGCTTGTAGAGCGCGAGCACCACGTTGTTGGCTGCAATGGAGTCTGCAGTCGTAAAGAAGCCGAGCACGGTTTCAAATGCCTGGCGCTCATCTGCGGAGAGCACGGTGGTGCTCCTCCACTGCTCAATATCGCGCTGCATACTAATTTCAGTTGGCAGCCAGTGGTTGGCGTTACCGGCAAGATACGCCTCCCACGCGAAGGTGTGGCGCATTGGGTAGAGTTGCATCACATCAGCATCCTTACCGTTGATGATGCGGCGGGCGTTGATGTCGACAGTGGAAGCTCCTTTTTGTATTGGCATACGATTGTGTGTTTATGTGTAATTCGAGATCGTAAATCTCAGAAGGTCATGCCATTGTCCCCTTTTGGGGGGCTCGGGGCAAGTGTATAACCAGCCTCCCTGAGGCCGCCTAATCTGCTATTGGAAACGGTGCGTCCGGCCCCTCGGTGAGCTCACGAAACACGAGTGGATTCGCTGCTATAAAGTCAGTCTTCCGGTAGTCATAGCTGCGCTTACCAAGATTGGCGACGATGCCTCCCGCCTCAGATACAAGGAGAGACCCTGGTGCAAAGTCCCAGTCCCTACCGTGTGGCTCGAAGTGCACACGCCCCTCAAGCCTGCCTGAGGCAATCTGCGTGAACTCATACCCTGCTGAGAGGGTTTTAAACAGGAATGAACGGTCACGGAGCTTCAGGAACCGCTCGAGGTTCTCCGGCTTATCAATATGCGTTTCCCACCCGAGATAGCTGTTAGAGAGCGGACGCTGGCTCACCCGTATAGGCTCCCCGTTTCTGAACGCACCCTCCCCCTTCCGGGCGGTGTAAAGGTGGTCGTTCACAAAATCGTATATATATGACTGAGTCACCTGCTGCTCCTCAATGAGCGCAAGCATCACGGTACAAAACGGCATGCCGCGTATGTAATGCCCCGTGCCGTCGATGGGGTCGCAGAGCCAGAAGCGCTCCTGGTCGCGAGAACCACCGCGCTCTTCCCCTGCAAAACCGATCGAGGAATCAAGTTTCTCGAGGTTACTCGCGAGATATTCTTCGGTCTCAGTATCGAGCTTCGTGACCATATCAATCGCACCTCCGCCCTTGTCCACCGTCTCTCCGGCATTTCCGTAGTACGGAAGAAGCTGTGCGCGAGTAGAGCGCACGAGGTCTGCTACAGAAGAAGCGAGATTCATAAAGTGATTATACCCGCCTTCGGAACTCATCCACCGTCATGAGTGTTTTCATATCCTTCATGCGGTCCACAAACGTAACACCATTCAAATGGTCTATCTCGTGCTGGAAGATTGCTGCCCACAAACCACTCGCTGCAGCCGTTACCTTCTCCCCGCATTCGTCGTAGTACGTAACGGCAATCGTCTTTGCACGTGGCACCTTCCCTCGTATCCCCTCGCACGAAAGACATCCCTCCCAACTTGGTGCCATTTCCTTAGAGCGATATGTGATGCGGGGATTCACTGCAACCACCACATCAGAGCGTTTAAGGTTCGGACGAGTTTTCGTTGGTCTGGTTTCCATCACCGCAAGCTGAATGCCCTTCCCTATCTGTGGAGCCGCAAGTCCCACACCCTCAACCTTGCGCATGGTGTAGACCATCTGCCGCACGAGCTTCTGAAATGACACCGTGCCAATAGTCTTGAGCGCTACTTTCTTCGCCTTCTTGCGGAGAATAGGATTACCGAACTCGGTCCGTCGCAATACCTTCATATATAAGGATAGTATACTTCCTCCACATGGAACTGACGGTGGAAGTCAAAAACATCTTGGCAATCGCCTCGACCATCGTCGGTCTTGTCTCCTTCGCCCCCTATCTCTGGCAGATTCTAAAACGGGAGACCAAACCCCACGCCTACACCTGGCTCATCTGGACTATTACGCAAGGCATCGTTGCGGCAGGTATCTGGTTTGGCGGCGGCGGAATACTAGCGTTTGCGATGGTGCTCTACGCGCTTTGTGCCCTTACGGTATTCATCCTCTCCTTCTGGTACGGTACGAAGAACATTACGCGCGGTGACGGCATACTGCTTCTCGTAGCGATTGCCGCCATCTTCGTATGGCAGGGTCTCGATAATCCGGTACTTGCGGTCATTATCGCAACTGCCATCGACCTCATCGGGTACGCGCCGACATTCAGGAAATCCTTCTCTGAACCTTGGAGCGAGAACATCCTTGCCTGGATTGGCTATACGCTGTCGCCCATCGTTGCTCTCTTCTCCATCGTCGAATACAACCTGATGACCACAAGCTACGCTGCTGCCGTCGCTGTGATAAACACGGCACTGGTGGTCTTTCTCCTGATGCGGCGCCAGAAGCTTACGAAGCCCTGACGGTAGTGGTCTTATTCGCCCGCTGGCATCCTTCCTTCAGCAGTAAGTCGCTTGAAGACACTGTCGACGTATCGTACGTGTTTTGTGAATGCCTCCATAAACTTCCGATACTCACCCGGAGCATGCTTCTGTATGAATGGTATGAGGTTTCCTTGCGAAAGGTTGGTAAGTCCTTTGGTGAATCCTCGTCCGAACAGTTCATCGAGGTTAAGCGTCATCTTCGCGTCCCGGCTCTCAAAATCTAGTCCATTAATCGCAGCATGTACGAGGCTCTCCCACACAGCATCAGGTGATACGCCGGTGTCTTTTGCGATTCCTTTCACCATTTGGTCAACCAAGTGATACGCCATGAAATACTCAAGCGATGTGCTCTTGTACGCATAGAGGTTGTCGAGCTTATCAAGGTCTGCATGTGTCACTCCTTCAAGCGGGCTGGCTTTTACGTACGCCTTAGTGAGTTGTAT
>JAGOSU010000013.1 GCA_018062165.1 Minisyncoccota bacterium | reverse complement strand
TCCCGGCGGCAACCCCTTGTTGCGATAGGTATTGTAGGGCGACTCTATCTCAAGATCGTCAAAGGAAGGACTGTAGGTTTGCGTATCCTGTATGTACCCAAACACCGCATCCACTTGAAGTGGCATACCGAGCTCTATACGGTTCCAAAGAATGCCTGAGACCATGCGCTTCTCCGAAAGACCACGAGCCTCTCGTTCGATAAGCGAGGCCATCGTAAGCACGTCGCGGAGCGGGTGATCGAACGCAACAATCTCATCCTCTATGCTTTCAGTACGCCTTAAAAAGGTCTCATAGAAGCGCTCGAGTATCTCGTCTGGCGTTTCGTCAGGAAGAATCTCGTAGGTGTCCGGGAACAAATACCCCTCAAGTGCTCTGGCCTTGGGATCAAAGGTAGCGATATCGAATCCTTCTATCTTGCTTGCAAGCTGCTCTCCAATTTCACGGGCTGTCTGGCCTTCTTGTATGCGAATCCGGACCGTAGGAACGCCTGAGACACCGCGAGCAAGCCTGTCGGCGACGTTTAGGAGTCCATAGGGCTGTTTGAACACGTACGGCCCTGCCTGCACCGCATTTTCGCGACCTGTAAGGCGCATGAGCGCAAGAAAGGCTATTTCTGAATCGATATAGCCTCCCGCCTTAAGTTCCTGAGCAACCTCATAGAGCGAGCTGTTCTCTTCAATTTCTATAATGGTTCCTACTGGAAACGGGGACGGCGGCAGCAGCAAGAAATACCAAACAGCAATTCCTCCCATCATGAGGGCCAACAGCAAGGTCCCGTAGACATAGCGCATCCGTGCGCAATGAAGTTCAAGGGCCGCGCAGAGATAGTCGAAGAAAGAACGCATGCGCCTCTAGAGTGGAAGGTTAGTTGGTGGCTTCCCGGTAGAGGTCTCTTTGCGCTCAAGACCCGGTGTCTGCACGTGCTTGGTTGGGATATGGAAGATGGTAGCGAGTTCCTCAACGCTCATCACAAGCCATGGACCTCGGTACGGCGGATGGAAATACGAACGCCTGCGATACATTTCAACCACCTCATGCATTTCACGAGCCTGACGCCTTCCACCGATATCTTCCCAAGGATAGTCGTTGAACTTCTCAGACCACAGCGGTGCAGGAACGAGACCGTTGAAAATCTCTGAGTTGTAGACCTTCATGAGCTGGACGGCGATACCTGCCATCATGCCCACGAACTTGTCTGGCTTAGCGAAATAGATACTGCGGATGCCAACGTCGTACTGAAGCTTACCCACATTGCGTTCGATAGCCTCCATTTGCAGGTTCATGCCCGGACTCGCATTTGGAAAGCCCATCGGATTGAGCTTCGCCGCTTCCGTGCGCAACTCGTTCACCAAATCCTTCGCTTGCTGCTGGATATGTTTCTTTCCATGTTGTGTATCGTGGCGAGTGGCGCGGCAGATAATCTGCAGCCAGAACTGCTCGCCCTTACCAAGCGCGCCGAGCATCTCAATGACGTTTGCAAATGGGTCAACATACGCCTGGTCTTGCACCTGTGGCCGGTCGTTACCATACTGCACGTAGGTTTTAATAGGATACGGTGAAGGCTTCGTAAACGTGTATTCACAGGCAAACATGTTCCAATCTCCATGCGAAGGATTAATGAGACGGCTGTAGTCTTCCGCTTCAATAATCTCGATGTCAGGATACTGCGCATAAAGGAAGCTCTCAGTTGCGCGACGGATGCGCTGGCGGGTCCATACGTAGAAGCGAACCTTCCCTTCCACTGAAGCAATCTCGAAGCTCCACCAGTCACGCGTACGACCGAACACATGGCGTTTGTACCAGGTTCCCTGTCCAGCGGGGATGTGGAGGGACTGGAAGAACGCTTCCATTGAGGCTGGCGTTCGGATGTTGTCGTGCGGGACACGGATTTCAAGTAGTACCCATTCCCACTGCGTGCTCCAGACGGCACGGCGCCACTTCACGAAGGAGAAAATAGCCCATCGGCCGAGCAACCAGGTAATCCAGAGTGGCGAGAGGAAAAAGAGCAGGTTGAAGTTAGCAAGCGTCTGAGCAGGAGCAAGCGCGAAGAACAAGAAGAGTAGGATGACAAACGAGGTCATCAGACCCCATCCAGGAATGTACACACCAGCGCCATCGTTCGTCTTCTCGACGAAGTGTTCGATTGAATGCAGGCCCGGAAGCCGCATTGGTCCGCCCCCGCCGTGTCCTCCGCTTGACATGCGGCAAGTATAGCAAGAAAAAACCGCCCATTCGGGCGGTTGTGCAGTCTAGGCGAGTGAATAGGTCCCGTCCTTTTGACGTTTGAAGTAGCGAGAGTCGTTAAGGTTCACCAAAATAGTGTTGTCCTTCACGTAGCGCTTCTTTTTTACCTCAGTGATGACTTCATCGCGTGAAAGTGAGCGCTTCTTAAGTATCTCCTTGATGACATCGCGTACGACACCTGGCTCGAAGCCCCATTCCGCTAGCGCGTAGAGTCCGCGACCAACAAGCACAAAGCGGTTGTCCTTCATGAGCTCGTTGTGAGTGGTTGCTACGTGGGCTTTCTTGGCAAAGAGTTCAGTAATAGCGCCTGCAACTTCCTTGAAGTGCATCGGGGCGTTGGCTCGCTTAATGACGAGATAGGCATAGTCACGAATACCTTTGGTGCGGATGACAGGTGCGTGCGCACGACCCCATTCAGACAGCGGATTCTTATCGATAGTCTTGGAGAGGGAGAGCCAGCGCTTCAGGACCTCCTCGTTGTGGTAGGCGGTATTGACGTCCTTAAGTTCAGCAAGAAAACGTTCAAAGAGCTCGCTTTCAGAAAGCACTTCGTCATCAGAGAGCGACGTGTAGAGCTTGGAAAGCGCGCCGTGCACTTTTGCAGCAGTCTTGTGGTCAACATGCCAGCGAGCATAGAAGTGTTCAGTCTCACGCTCACGGAAAAACGCACTTCCCACTACCAACAGGAAGCGAAAGGCATTGCGGCTCTTCTCGTCTGAAGTAAGCTCGTTAAGAAGCATGTCTTCCGGGACGATAGCGCCAAGAGAGGAAACGTAGGTAGAAAGTTCACCGAACGCCTCTTCAGACTCCATGAACGCCTTGGACGAACGGATTGATTCAATACCTGAGGCCTCAATCTGGCGTACACGTTCGCGGGTAATGCCCCAACGCTCACCGATTGCCTCTAGCGTCTCGCGTGCGTTCTTAGCACCGAGCCCGAAACGCAACGAAAGAACCTCGCGTGCGCGGTCGGAAATGTCAGCAAGAAGTTCTTTGGAAAGTGCGAGTGCGTCAAACGTGAAGGAAGCTGTGGAGGCAGCTTTTGCGCGTGTTTTCTTGAGAGTTTTAGCTTTTGGAGCCATGTTTCGTGTTGTAATTTATACCACGAAGCGCCAGGGAGCGCAAGGTTAAGCCCTATACGACCAGGTTGAGAATCTTCCCAGGAACGTATATGACCCTCTTTGTTGCCTTCCCTTCAAGAGCGCTCGCAACTGGAGCAATGTCCATAGCCAGTCGCACTGCTTCCTCCTCAGAAATCGTAAGAAAAAGCTCCAATTCACCACGTCGCTTGCCATTTACCTGCACCACCACCGTAGCGGTGTCCTCCACAATGTCGAGAGTTTCAGGCCACGATGCAGTGTGTACGCTCCCTTCCCCTGCTGAAAGTTCCCAGAGGTGTTCAGCGAGGTGTGGAGCGAAGGGGGCCAAAAGCTTCAGGTAGTCCCGGAAGGCACTTTTAGGCACCTCAGGAAGACTCTCCAAATCACGCAGTGCGGTCATGAGAAAAGAGATAGCGGTATTGAACTTAAAGCGCTCAGTGTCCTCGGCAACTTTTCTGGCCGACTTACTAAAGGCACGAACCCATTCAGAAGGAGGTTCCGCATTGGAGAACTTTTCGGAAAGGATGAATACACGGTCGAGGAAACGACGCATGGATTCAACACCATCGAGATTCCAAGGATAGTGTCCAGGCTCGTTGTACGGACCGATGAAAGCAAGGTACATGCGCACGGCGTCAGCTCCGTATTTTCCGACAAACTCATCAGGATTAACGACGTTGCCTTTTGACTTCGACATCTTTGCCCCATCGGGTCCCAAGATAATGCCGCGATTGAAGCGCTCGTTGAACGGTTCTGACGTAGGCACTAAAGCAAGGTCGTAGAGTGCTTTGTGAAAGAAACGGGCATAGAGAAGGTGCATGGTGGTGTGCTCGCTGCCACCGGAATAGCGATCAACAGGGAGCCATTTCTCCATGAGTGAAGCGTCAGAGAATTTGTTCTCATCGTTGGGAGCGAGGTACCGAAGGTAGTACCAAGAAGAATCGACAAACGTATCAAGGGTATCGAATTCCGGAGTCCATCCGGCGCCAAAAATCCTCTCAACACGTTCTTTGAGCTCAACGGACGAAGCAAGTGGTGCCTTGTCTCCTGAATTGAAATCAACATCAGTTGGGAGTAGCCACGGAAGATGCTCTTCGGGGATGAGGTGTGCATTACCTTCTGGGTCATAGACAACGGGAATCGGGCAGCCCCAATAGCGCTGGCGGGAGATAAGCCAGTCACGAATGCGGTAGTTGGTAACCGCTTCCCCGCCGACTTTCTCCGCAATTTTCATCTTCGCTTCCTCGTTGTCCATTCCCGAAAATTCGCCCGAATCAATGAGCTTTCCACCCTCTGTGTATAGGGAGTCGGACGTTCCTCCCTCAATCACCGGCTTGATAGCCAAACCATACTTGGTGGCAAACTCGTAGTCGCGTTCGTCATGCGCAGGAACTGCCATCACCGCACCGGTTCCATAGGAAGCGAGCACGTAGTCAGCCACGTACACAGGAATCTCCTCTTCCGTGGCGGGATTAATCGCCACAACTCCTTCAATCTTCACGCCCGTCTTATCTTTGTTTTCTGAGCGTTCCCGTTCTGTTTTCTTACGTGTTGCGTCAACATAGTTTTTAACTTCTTCTTTGTTACCTAAAACATCATGAGCATCATCAGTGGCAAGGATCACCCATTGGTGATCAGGGGCAAGAACAAGATATGTTGCTCCATAGAGCGTGTCCGGTCGCGTGGTAAAGACGGGAATTCGAGCAGGATTCCCCTCTTCGTCACGTGTATCGTTGTGTTCAGGATTTCGTACAAACGTAAGTGGGAAGTACACCTTTGCTCCCTCGGACTTCCCTATCCACGCCCGCTGCGCGTCCTTGATATCCTCACGCCACGGAAGCGCGTCGAGATCGTTAAGCAAGCGCTCTGCGTACTCGGTAATCTTAAAGAACCACTGAGTCAGTCTGCGTTCCTCAACGTCGGTCCCGCAGCGCTCACACTTTCCATCTACCACCTGCTCGTTGGCAAGTACGGTCTGGTCCTTCGGGCACCACTTCACCGGCGCTTCCTTACGTTCAGCAAGCTTGTGCTCATAGAGTTTTCCGAAGAGCCACTGCGTCCATTTGTAATAACTTGGTTCACAGGTAATAACCTCGCGTTGCCAATCAACGGACGTCCCCATGCTTCGAATCTGTTCTCGCATGCGCTCCATGTTGGCGTAGGTCCACTCTCGAGGGTCAACACCGTTGCGGATGGCGGCGTTCTCCGCGGGTAGCCCAAAAGCGTCAAAGCCCATCGGGAAAAGCACATTCTTTCCCTTCATTCTAAGGAATCGCGCGTAGATGTCAGTCAGCGCAAATGCATACCAGTGTCCGATGTGAATGTCACCGGAAGGATACGGGAATTCAAAGAGTAGGTAGTACGGGTCCTTCTGCGAACCTGTTACGTCAGCAGCAAACAGATTAGCTTCCGCCCACATAGCCTGAGCGGACTTCTCTATCTGCGCGTGATCGTAAGTAGGCTTAGCCATGAATTGGTGCGCACCCGCGCTTACTTAGTCCCTGAAGCGCTTGATGCCGATGTAAAGGAGGGCGCCAAGGGCAATCACAGACATGAGAAGGCGAAGTAGGTTGCCTGCCTCACCCCAGTACCCGAAGGCAGCAACGATGAGCGCGAGTACACCGCCGTAAGAGAGACCGGTTGAGACAATCGAGGAACCGATTGGAAGCACGCCGACAATGATGGAAAGTATGCCGAGCCCTAGCATGATGGCGAAGGCGTACATCTGATATTCCTTCTGTGCCTCGTCATAGAGCGGTTGGCACTTCTGGTAGAGGTCGCAGTACCCTTCAGGGCTTGGCTTCACAACCGCAGTTACTTGCGCATTGTCTGGGGTAGCAACCCAGACGCCATCTTGAGCACCACAGGCCGCTTCAGTTGCTGCAGGCTGCAGATTAACCGGACAATAGTCCTCGTAGTTGGGTTCAGGAAGTATGAGTGCACGCGCCGCAAAGAAGAAAAGGTTAAGCGCAATAACAATACCGAGCATTACCGCCCAACGAACAAATTTAGGGTGCGTAGTGGGTGCCATATCTTTCCTATCCTACTGCCTCTACCTGTCTTGTCCAATCAATAGGCGTTGGTACAGGATTTCGGTATGATGGGCTGTATGAGGCTCGATAAGGTACCCGAACACATCAATTTTGAAGACGAGGCAGGAGAGCCCCGGCCTCCACGCCGCACGTTCTTAATGGGAGCAGGTGCTGCGGCTCTAGCTGGAGGCGCACTCACAGCAGGAGCCCAGATGTTTCGTGGAAGGGCTGAGGCTCGCGGAGAGGAAATTCTCTCGCCAGTAGCCGAAGCGGGGTTAGTTTCGGCGTTGCGCAACGCACCGCTCTTCCGTCAGAAGGTTTTCCGCTGCATGTCGGGCTACGAAAGACCTGGAGCCAACGGCGCTAAGAGTGAAATTGCTCACACACTTGAGAATTGCGAAAAATACGTGGACGGGCATCCAGGTGTTACCTACAAGCACTACCTTGAATCCCACATCATGACTGGTGAGGCAGTTGCCCGCATTCCACACACTGTTCGTCAGGGTATCAAACTTTTCATCGTTGGACTGGCAAGTGAAGAATCTCGATTCAGCAACACTGCGAGGAAAGAAGGCCGTGAACCTGATGATACTGCTAGGGGTATTCTCCAAATCATGCCTCCTACCTACCGAGGGCTTGGAGAGAACGACGAAAGCATTATGGATTTCCCGATCCAAGTCGAAACCGCTAACGAGCATTTTAGAGACATTTATCTTACGCTCATTGGCCTTGCGGGCACTGAACTCAACCAAATCCGCGATCAATTCTTTGGTGGTGACCAAGAACGCTTTGAGCGCGAGTTCCTTACCCTTGCAGTTATCGACTCCTATCACGCTGGACAAGGAGAGGTGGTCAAGAACCTACAACGCTTCGGAAGAGGAGAATTCTCTATCCCAGAGGGAGAGACCTACGACGTTTACACCGCGTTCGCTTTTGCTGCAGCACAGCCAGGAACCAACTATTCCGACTTCTCTGCAGGCTACACCCAGCGGGTTGCCGCCTTTACGCTCCTACACCTTGGTGTACGCTCGTCTGACGCCTAAGAGTGGAGGAACACCATAACGTCGCCGTCTTTAACCACGTACGTCTTCCCTTCGGTCTTAAGATTTCCCTTATCGCGTGAGGCGCTCCAGGACCCGTCAGTAAGCAGCGTGTCCCACGCCACCACCTCTGCACGGATAAACTTGTCCTTAAAGTCGTTGTGGATGGCAGCGCCAGCCTCAGGTGCGGTAGCACCGTTCGTAACCGTCCATGCACGCGACTCTTTTGGTCCGGTCGTAAAGAACGTAATGAGTCCGAGCGTTTCGTATGCCTTGCGTATCAAATCGACAAGTCCGTCCACCTGGACTCCAAGTTCCTGACGGAACATATCCTTGTCTCCTGCGGCGACATCATTAAGCTCATGCTCAGTACGTGCGTCCACATGCACAAAGGTGCTGCCCAGGCTTTCAACGAGTTCATACGCCTTGTTGGCGCGACCATCTCCAACTTCCGCAAGATTATGTCCCCCAGCCTTTCCGTTAAACGCGTAGAGAATCGGCTTTAGCGTAAGGAGGTTGAGGTGCTTCACGAGCTTCGCCTCCTCTTCAGTGAGCGCGACGCTCTTTGCGAGTTTGCCCATCTCGAGCGCCTGTTCAATCTTAGCGAGTACCGCGTCCTCGGCCTGGGCCTCCTTTAGACCTGCACGTATGTCACGAATCAGTTTCTCTCGACGCTTTGCCACCGCATCACGATCAGCAAGAGTGAGCTCGAGGTTGATAACCTCAATATCACGCACTGGGTCTATCTCACCATGCACGTGCGTAATATCTGCGTCTTCAAAGAACCGCACCATCTGGAGGATAGCGTCCACCTCACGAATGTGGGAGAGGAACTGGTTGCCAAGCCCTTCGCCTTCAGAAGCGCCTTTCACGAGACCGGCAATATCAACAAATTCGATAGCCGCCGGAATAGTCTTCTCAGAGCCAGAGAGCACAGCAAGTTGATCCAATCGAGCATCAGGGACACCCACAACCCCTACCGATGGGTCGATGGTACAGAACGGGTAGTTCTCAGCAGGAACAGCCGCCTTGGTGAGCGCATTAAAAAGAGTGGACTTCCCGACGTTCGGGAGTCCGACGATTCCAATCTTCAGCATCTGGCTACCCTAACGGAAAGAAGGAGGAAACGCAAAGTTAGGGATGCGAATGGAGGTATACACCGAGAGTGATGACCCCCTGCAGGAAAAACCAGCCGATGTTCATACCGAAAATTAACCAGTTCTTATGGACGTAACCGTACAAGATCCAGAAGAGCGAAAAAATGGTCCAGAGTCCCCAGGTCGCGATGGAAACGCCAACTACATTTTGATTCACCCACACCTCGTACACCTGCGGCAACGCCATAAGAAGAGCCGCAATACCAACTGGATAGATAGCAAGGTCGATAAAACGTGCGAGCGGAGAGGTCGGCATAGTTTTACCGGCTTCAAAACGTTTCCTCGCATGGTGATGCGCTGTAGAGACCTGCATGTTATTTTGCCTGCGAACCAAACGTACGCATTTTCTCTTCCCACTTACCTAGCGCCTTGGGGGTCAAGGTCTCGCTATGTCCTACTTTAGTAACGTGCGTCTTGATACCCGCAAAGCCTAAAATGCCGTGAGCCATCTCATTAGTGAACTCACCAAAGGCAAGGTACTCAAGTATCGGTGAGGCCTGAATGAGTACCACCATTCTTGCTGTTCGTCCTTTTAGCAGCTGATCCCAGCCCATCTGTCGTTTTCCTTGCTTGTTTTTATGATAGCGGAACGCAAAACCTGGAAGCCACAAGCGATCAACAAGGCCCTTGAGAAGCGCAGGAGCTGAGAGCCACCAGATTGGGTAGACCAGCAGTAAGTGATCGCACCAACGAATATCTTCCTGCAGTTGAAGTAAATCCGGTTCGAGCGCCTGAATTTCTCGGTATCCCTTATGCAAGATAGGGTCAAACGAAAGCTCTCCAAGATTAACGCGTCGCACCTCGTGTCCGGCACGTGTTGCCGCCTCGGCGTACACACTCGCAAGATGTCCCGATAGCGTGTCGGTATTCGGATGCCCGAGAAGAACGAGAATCTTCTTCATGTGCGGGAACGTTTCTCTCGGTCAATAAGGAAGGAACGAACGTACGGAAAAATGCAGATTGCTGCTGCGGTGGCAAGTATGTAAGCGAGCCAAAGCGCAACGTAGCCAAGCGGAATAGTCCTCCAGGCATGAAGCGCAAGCATCATCCACCACGCCGAGAACGCAGCGGCAGAACCCAACCACCACGGCACAAGA
Organism: Minisyncoccota bacterium; assembly: GCA_018062165.1. Lineage (GTDB taxonomy): Bacteria > Patescibacteriota > Minisyncoccia > Phycocordibacterales > Phycocordibacteraceae > C7867-001. The sequence continues at coordinate 7,480 of JAGOSU010000013.1, read as the reverse complement.
TTTCGAGAGATAAGAAAACCGAACACGATGACCACAACCGTTAGCGTGTGAATCATCCAAAACGGCGCCGTAAGCACGGTCTGCTCAGAATATGGGAGGAAGTACTCAACGATGATGAGACCGATGCCAGCCAGCACCATAATTGAAACACCCCACTGCAGTGCCCAGAGCGTGTGCTCGATGTGTTTCTTTTCGCAGCTATCAATCTTCCCGTCTACTACCGCCTGCGTGTAGAACAGCTCGGCAAAAGTCACTCCCGCAGCTCCTAATGCTGCGCCAAGTGCATGAATCATGAGTAGCCCCTCTGCAGTGAGTGGCAACATGGTTACATGAGCTCACTGAGCTCCTTACGGTACTTCTTCATAACCTCCATCGAAGCCTTCATCTGGTTCTCGCCTCCTTTCTTAACCCTGCGGTCAATCTCGTCCCCAATCTTCTTCATTAGCTCAGGGTCCTTTTCAAGAAACCCAATAATCTGGTCGCGCTGTCCCGCTGGGACATTCTTCATTTTCATCTTCGCAACCTGACGAAGCAAAAATCCCTGAATACTCATCCAGGGATTCTACCATATACGAAGAGCGCCCGTAGGGGCGTTGATTACCGAATCTCTGGAGCGTCACGCATGAGAATGCCACGAAGTGTCCTGACTGCGCAGTAGAGCGCAACCAAAAACATCATAGCGAGCACTCCGATGAGCACTCCGTCTGGGAACAGCGCGGCCTGCGTCTGGAAACGAGACAACGCCAATCCTCCAAAGAGGAGAAGGCAGAATCCCGCTATAAAGATGTTCGTCCAGTGAATCCAGGTTTGTACCGGATTCGTAAGTCCAGCAGCAATAACGAGTACAATAATCATCATGATGGAGCCGAAGGCCGAAAACGGTAGGCGGATGCCAGTAAACTGCATGGCAAAGAGAATCACTGCTGCGACAACGAAAAGGATACGAACAATATCGCCGTAGTAGTGACGCGGAGGGCGGTGCGGCATCTGCACGTGGAAGGCAACGTCTTCACTCATAGAGTAAGCATGACACGCCGTGAGCCAATCGCAAGCGTGTCTGTGGATTACAGAAGCACCGTTGCCTGCCCTCCCGAGACTTCTGCGACTCCACCTTGGTGTATTGGCACATGGTGCTTGCTCCCATCTGCTGCTTCGATCTTTGCCTCCCCTTCCTTAAGCTCGGTGACGAAGGCTTCGTGTCCAGCAAGCACAACGAAGGCACCCTCCACTCCAGGAAGCGACACCGATACGGCTTCGCCGTCGAAGAGATTTTCTCCGATACGAGCAACCGTGAGATGAAAGGTCTTAGCCATTAGCCGGTTACCTGGTCGATGCCTCCCTTCATGTAGAAGGCCTGCTCAGGCTTGTCGTCGTGCTTACCTTCGACGATTTCCTTGAACGAGCGCACGGTCTCCTCGCGCGAGACATACTGTCCCGGAGTACCCGTGAACACTTCGCCAACGAAGAACGGCTGCGAGAGGAATTTCTGAATCTTGCGGGCGCGGTAGACCGTCTGCTTGTCCTCGTCAGAAAGCTCCTCGATACCGAGAATGGCGATGATGTCCTGGAGATCCTTGTAGCGCTGCAAGACGAGCTTCACCTTGTTTGCAACCTGGTAGTGCTCTTCACCGACAATGCCCGGAGTGAGCGCAGTTGAAGACGACTCGAGTGGATCGATAGCGGGGTAAATACCAAGAGAGGCAAGCTGGCGCGAGAGCACCACCTTACCGTCGAGGTGAGCGAAGGTCGTAGCCGGTGCTGGGTCCGTAAGGTCGTCAGCTGGCACGTACACGGCCTGCACCGAGGTAATAGAACCCTTCTTCGTTGAAGTAATACGCTCCTGGAGCTTGCCCATTTCTTCAGCAAGGGTTGGCTGGTAGCCCACTGCTGATGGCACACGACCGAGAAGCGAGGACACCTCGGACCCTGCCTGAATGAAGCGGAACACGTTGTCCATGAAGAAGAGCACGTCCTTTCCTCCTTCGTCGCGGAAGTATTCTGCCTGCGTAAGACCAGTAAGCGCAACGCGAGCACGAGCTCCTGGCACCTCGTTCATCTGGCCGAAGACAAGCGCGGTCTTTGGAAGCACGCCGGACTCCGCCATTTCGTGATAGAGGTCGTTACCTTCACGCACGCGCTCTCCCACTCCTGCGAATACGGAGTAGCCTCCGTGTTCAGTCGCGATGTTGCGGATGAGCTCCTGAATGATAACGGTCTTACCCACACCGGCTCCTCCGAAGAGACCCACCTTTCCTCCCTTAAGAAACGGAATCATGAGGTCGATCGCCTTGATACCAGTTTCAAACACCTCAGCCTTCGTTGTCTGCTCATCAAAGGATGGCGGCTGGCGGTGGATTGGAAGGCGCTTTGCCTTCGCATCAATGTCTCCCTTGCCGTCGATGGCTTCACCAAGCACGTTGAAGAGGCGGCCGAGTGCAACTTCACCCACAGGAACAGAAATAGGTGCGCCGGTGGCAGCAGCCTTCTCTCCACGAGAAAGTCCCGCAGTCTCGTTCATCGAGATGGCGCGGACGCGGTCCATACCGAGATGCGATGCAACCTCAAGCACGAGCCTGCCGTGTTGGTCGTTCTTCTCGACGATGAGCGCGTCCTGGATTGCAGGGCGATCATTCTCGAAATGAATATCGACAACTGGCCCAATGATTTCTGTAATAGTTCCCGTGTTCATACATTATTTCTTATCGTACTTAGTAACAATCGGCAAACACACCAGCAGCACTACCACCGCAAGTAGGAACTGGTAGATTGCCCGGCCCACTGATTCAAGCTCAGCAAGGCTTGGTACGAGCATATCGATGGCAAGCGACACAACGACGATGAGTGCAATCATCGCGACCAGTCCGCGTATCGACAGTTTCGTCGGTGCCATAAACAAATTTCTGAGATGCGTCATCATACCGTTCTTGATTACGTTGCTAAGGCCTCCCTGCCGCCCACAATCTCCGACACCTCCCGCGTGATGGCCGCCTGGCGCACCTTGTTAAAGAGGCGCGTCAGGTCACGAGCCACCTCCTTCGACTTGTCAGAGGCACTCTTCATAGCAACCATGCGAGCGGAGTGTTCAGAGGCTTTGGACTCAAGAAGCATGTAGTAGAGCGAGACCGCAACAAGCCGCGGCACCAGGACATGCATAATCTCGTCACCACTGGACTCCACCATGTAGGAAGCCGGGGCCGCAAGCTCAATATCGTTGCTCCACTTTCCTTTTGCAGGCTTAATCTTGCGAACGAGCTCTGCGATAGAAGGAAGTGTCAGTGGAAGAAGCGTGTGAACAGTAGGCACTTGCTCAAAGGTAGATTTGAAGTTGGAGTACACTGCCACTACCTTGTCGTAGTCTTGGCGCAGGAACCCAGTTGAGAGTTCACGAGAAATTTCTTCCATAACCGACAGCGGGACATCATCGCGCTTGTTCTCAACGGCCTTCACCACGTTGTAGCCACGACGTGCGAAGTATTCTTCTCCTTTCTTTCCGTACGCTATAACCGAGATGCTTTCCTTCGGATACTTGTTTGCTTCAAGTGCCGCAAGCTTGATCACACCGCTGTTGAGCGCACCCGCAAGACCTTTGTCAGAGGTCAGCACCACAAGCGCCATTTTGTTCACTGGGCGCTCGTTAGCAAGCGGATGCCGCCTAATGTCCTCAGCTCCTGAAAGACGTCCGAGAATCGAAAGCGCAGCACGTGCGTACGGGCGACCAGACAAGGCGGTCGCCTGCGTCTTACGCATTTTCACCGCAGAGACGGCTTCCATGGCACGAGTCACCGTGTGCATGCGCTTGGTCGCCCCTATCTTCGCTTTGATGTCCTTAAGAGCCATGAGGGTGGTTACGCCTTTGCGGTCGACACGAAGGTATCGAGAAGTGCGCGGAGCTTGCTTTCGATATCCTCGGTAATCTCGCGCTTCTCACGAATACCTGAGAGCACCTCTTTACCTTCACGAGTAAGGTAGTCCTGGAGCTTACGCTCAAGTGCACTGGTGTCGTCCGGAGAGAATGTGTCGAAGTACCCGTTGACTGCAGCAAAGATAACGGCTGACTCCATCTCAAACGGAAGCGGCTTGCCGTTGGTCTGCTTCAGCACCTCAGTGAGGCGGCGTCCGGCATCAATCTGCTTCTTGGTGTTCTCATCAAGGTCGGAAGAGAACTGCATGAAGGCTTCGAGTTCACGGAACTGAGCGAGCTCGAGCTTAATCTTTCCAGACACCTTCTTCATGGCCTTGGTCTGAGCAGCAGAACCCACGCGCGACACCGAGTTACCGCTGTCGATAGCAGGACGCATACCCTTGTTGAAGAGATCGGTAAGGAGGAAAATCTGACCGTCCGTAATCGAAATCACGTTGGTCGGAATGTAGGCTGAGATATCGCCTTCCTGCGTCTCAATGATAGGAAGCGCGGTCAATGAGCCGCCTCCCTTTTCCTTGGAAAGCTTTGCAGCACGCTCAAGAAGACGTGAGTGCAGGTAGAAGACGTCTCCTGGGTATGCCTCGCGGCCTGGTGGGCGGCGAAGAAGAAGCGACATTTGGCGGTAGGCCACTGCCTGCTTGGAAAGGTCGTCGTAAATTACGAGCGCATCCTTACCAGCATCCATGAAGTGTTCGCCAATAGCAGCACCTGAGAATGGGGCCAAGAACTGAAGTGCAGCAGGACTTGAAGCTGGAGCAGTCACCACGATGGTGTACTCCATTGCTCCCGCCTCCTCGAGCTCTGCAACAATCTTTGCGGTCTTAGATTCCTTCTGACCGATGGCAACGTAGATACAAATAGGACGTGTAGCAGGGTCCTCCGACTTCTGGTTAAGAATGGTGTCGATAGCAACGGTGGTCTTTCCAACACCACGGTCACCGATGATGAGCTCGCGCTGCCCCCGCCCAATCGGCACCATAGCGTCAATTGCCTTGATACCCGTGTGAAGCGGAACGTTCACCGGAGCACGATCAATCACGCCGTAGGCTTCGCGTTCAATAGGGGTGAACTTGGTAGCACCCGTTGGGCCTTTACCATCAACAGGTTCACCGAGCGGATTTACCACGCGTCCAACAAGAGAGTCACCTACCGGGATGGAAAGGAGGCGACCAAGACGACGAACGAGCATGCCCTCGTACACTTTAGAAGCATCTCCAAGAATGGCGGCGCGCACACCATCCTCTTCGAGGTTCAGCACCAGTCCGTAGATTGGGTCGGAGTCCTTGAGCGCTTCTTCGAGGCTTCGGTCAAACGTAGGGTCGAAGAGCACCATTTCAGTCATGATTGCCTTGTCGAGGCCATCAATCTCCGCAATACCGTCACCAGTAGCGCGAACGATGCCGGACTCTTCCGCGCCAGTGCTTGGTGCGAAGTCAGCAATCTCCTTCTCGATTTTCTTTATGATGCTCTGCATACGTTCTTCTAAAGTAAGTAATAAAGTTACGCTTTCACTGCGGCGCGGTAGATGTCGGTCAGCGCGCGCTTCCCGCTTCTATCTACCAACACCCCTTCCTTTCGCGCACGCCATCCGGAAAGAAGGATGGGATTCACGACGGCCTCTTCTGCATCAATGCCGAGCGTCTTTGCTTCAGCAAGTGCAGCCTTGGCATCCTCTTCACGAGCAACTTCTACCGATGCACCGAGTGTCTGACCTCGTTCCTCTTCGAGCTTGAGAGCTCGGAGAATTGCCGGGAGGAGCTTCAAACGCCCCTTCTCTTTGAGATGCGCGAGAAGATTCTTCACAACCTCATCCTCCTTCTTGCCAGAAGCAAGAAGACGAGTGACGACCGTTGCGTAGACGTTCTCCATAGTTACGTGCGCTCTCCCACTACCTTTGCGGCTGCAAGAATCGCAAGGCGCGCAACCTCTTTCTCGCTTTCCTTAAGTGCCTTAGCGGCGACTTCTTTTGCGCGAGCATCAGCGTCTTTGGCGATTGCTTCAGCACGAGCCTCAGCTTCCTTCACCAGACGCGCTCGCTCAGTTGCAGCAGCTTCACGCGCAGAGGCAAGTGCTTCTGCGCCCTTAGCATCTGCTTCCGCGACTACTTGAGCGGCAGCGGCGTCAGCACCGGCAAGCTTCTCTGAAGCCCGCTCAGCGTCGTCTACTCCCTGCGCAATCTTCTTGGCGCGCTCATCAAGGGTTTTCATCACCGGCTTGTAGAGCAGGAACCAGAGTGCCACAAAGAGCACTCCGAAGTTCACCGCCTGAGCGATGAGGAGCTTCCAGTCTATGCCGAATGCCTCGAAGAGCGCGTCCATGATTGGTTAGCCGACGAAGCGGATGATGAAGGACACCACGAGCGCAAGAATACCGAGGGCTTCTGCGAACACGATTGCAAGAATCATGTTCGAGACGACCTTGCCAGATGCTTCTGGGTTGCGGCCGATTGCCTCCATAGCCTTACCACCAATGAGACCAATACCAATACCAGGGCCAAGAACGCCGAGACCGGCGGCAAGTGCCATAGCGATGAGCTTTGCTGATTCAGTTTCCATAATGAATGATTATCGTTTCGTAAAGTGCTCCATCCCGGAGCCGCATGGAGAAAAGGCTAGTGTGCCTCGTCCCCGTGCGGTTCCATGATTGCAAGCTTGATAAAGAACAGGGTCAACATCGAGAACACCACTGCCTGGATGAAGCCCACGAAGACCTCAAAGGCCATGAGTGGCACCGGCACCAGGTACGCGGCGAAGAACACCGCCACCGCAATCATCACTTCTCCAGCGAACACGTTTCCGAAAAGACGGAAGGAAAAGGAGACGAGGCGACCCACGTTCGACAGGAGCTCGATGATGCCCACAATGAAGTCGACCGGTGACCTGAAGTTAACATATTTCCCGGCATACTTAAAAAACCCAAGTATGACGGCGCCCGTGATTTCGATGGTGAAGAACGCAATGATTGCGAGCGCAAGCGTTAGGTTGAGATCAGCGGCCGGCGCACGCAGCAATGGCACATCCCCGTAGAGAACTGACCCCACTCCTGGAATGAAGGCCAGCTCATTGGCAACCAACACGAAGAGGAAGATGGTCATGATGAGCGGGAAGAACCTTCGAGCGAGCTTTTCGTCCTCAAGGGTCTCAGACATGTAATCGAGCACGCCCTGGAAGAGCATCTCGATGGCTGCCTGGAGCTTCCCCGGCACCATAGAAATCTGGCGCCGGAAGAGGACGGCGAACAGGAGCATTAAGCCGACCACAATCCAGGTCATCAACAGTGAGTTGGTCACCGGAAGACCCCATAGACTAAAAAGCTCCTCAGCCTTGAGGACCACGTGAATACTAGCGCCATGCGCTGCTTCAGCGGCGTGGCCAGCTTCTTCCGCTAGATGTTCGGTTGCCATGTGTACAAAAATGACCCTTGTCCTGGGTTATGGGGTCATAGTAGCAAGCGAAACGCCGCACGGCAAAACTGGGGAAAGCGGTGGACCTACGGGGAGTCGAACCCCGACTTCATCCATGCCATGGATGCGTGATACCGCTTCACTATAGGCCCGTT
>JAGOSU010000012.1 GCA_018062165.1 Minisyncoccota bacterium | reverse complement strand
CCCATGTAATCAGCACTGTGCGTCTCGCGATACGTATCCTGTCCCGGCATCCAGATGTTGATATCAAGATGGCGCTGATCGGGGCCTCCCATGTCACCGGTGCAGCAAATCATCACGTTGTACGGAAGCTCAAGTTGCTTCACAAAGTATTCCTGAATCGCAACCATCAAATCCTGTTCACGATACCCTTCTTCCGGACGTGCAAATGATTCCATCTCCAGTTTGTCGAACTGGTGCTGGCGAAGAATGCCGCGCGTGTCTTTCCCTGCCGCTCCTGCTTCACGGCGAAACGACGTGGAGTACCCAAGGTAACGAATCGGTAACTCCTTCTCATCAATAATCTCATCCATGTGAAGTGGCCCCATCGTGTGCTCTGCGCTCCCAATCAACACCGCATCGTCTTTCTCAAAGTAGTAGCGCTCATCAATAGGATGGAGGCGTGCCATGCGACCCATGACGTTTGCGCGCATCATGACCGGAGGAATTACTGGCACAAATGGCTTTGGGTCCACATCAAGTCCTGCTTCGGTAATTATCTTCTGCATGGTCTCCCGAGAGGTGAGCGACTTCATTACCAGGTCAACAAGTGCAAACTGCATGAGCACCAAGTCACCCATGAGGTATGCAAAGCGAGCGCCAGAAATCTCTCCCGCCTTCTCGGTATTTATGACACCGAGCTCAGCACCCAGCTCCCAATGCGGTTTGGCAGGGAATGAAAACTTCGGCTTCTCTCCCCATTCACGCAGTATCACGTTCTCGTCCTCATCCTTGCCAATGGGGGTATCTGGCGACGGAAGGTTGGGAACGGCGAGCATGAGCTTGGTCCACTCAAGATCAAGCACCTCAAAGCGCTCCTGGAGTTCTCCCATACCACTCTTAAGGTGTCGCATAGCCTCAAGAAGCTTTTCCTTCTCCTCCCCCTTAGCAAGCATGATGGTCTTGGAGGCCCGGTTCTGTTCTGCTCGCTTACCTTCCAAGTCCTGCAGGAGGGCCTTACGCTCTTCGTCCACGACAAGGAGCCTGTCGATATCCACCTCGACGTTCTTGTTTCGCGCAGCGTCCTTCACTAACTGTGCGTTCTCTCGTATAAAATGAATATCAAGCATGTCTTTCGTCTTAGCATAGTATGGCCATAGCCCTGCGACAACTATCATTGGAGGAATACCCTCTCGGACTCAAAGAGATTCCACGCCCACCGGAGTCTCTGTGGATGCTTGGCGAGTGGGCACCAAAGGGACATAAGTACCTCACGGTAGTGGGTTCACGTGCTGCAACCCCATACGGAAAGAAGGTGTGCGAGGAACTCATCAAGGGCCTTTCCGGCTACCCAGTCTCCATTGTCTCCGGACTCGCGCTTGGTATCGACGCCATTGCCCACCGCGCAGCACTGGCCGCCGGCCTCCACACAATGGCCGTCCCAGGTTCTGGTCTTTCAAGCAACGCTATCTATCCCAAGACCAATGCCGAGCTTGCCAAGGAAATTCTCACCAAGGGCGGCGCACTTCTTTCCGAGCATGAGCCTGACCACAAAGCACGGATTGAAGACTTCCCTTCAAGAAACCGCATTATGGTGGGGCTCTCTGACGCGGTGCTCATGATAGAAGCGGCGGAGAAGTCAGGAACCCTGATTACCGCTAGACTAGCTTCCGAATACAATCGGGACCTCCTCTGCGTCCCACATCGAATCGGAGACCCGAGCGGCTACGGCGCACACAAGTTCATACGCCTTGGTGCAACCCTGGTTACCGAGCCACTGCACATACTCGAAGCGCTCGGTATTACCCCAAACGAAACTCCGAAGAAGCTTCCAGAACTTGAGGGAGTTGAGGAAGTTATCTACGCCGCACTCTTTGAACCAGTGACGCAAAACGACCTCATCGAACGCTTCAAAGACCAAGAGAAAGAGGTCGTTGGAGCCCTCATGACACTCGAACTTAAGGGGCTTATTAAGGAAGAATACGGAGGGTGGAGACGCACGTAGAGGCTACGCTTTTGATATCGTAAATGTTTCTGTGGATTGTTCGAGGAATGTTCGGACTCTTCGCTTAAGCTCGTCGTGGGAAATGCCATAGACGCCGCTGTCTGCAATCATTATTGAAAGGTTGTAGGTTGCAAAGTCGGTGGATGTGAACTCTTCGAAATCACCCCATTGTGCATACTCTGGGAACAAATTCTCGAGTATGCCTCTGTACCGCTCTTTCGTTTCGGCCTTCAGCCACAAATCATTTATACCTAGGAATACCGTCGTTATCACGAGCGCGAGACGCTTGTTACCGTTCGAGAAGAAATGTCCTTTGTTGATACCAATGAGCAGATACATCGCCTTATCTAAGACGCTTGGATAGTACGAGTCTTCCTCGGCTTGTAGGAGCACGCTGCAAAACTTCTTGAAGCCAGCTTCGGTGCTGTAATGAGGGACCTCCTCTATCTTCGAATACCGCTCGCTTATGAGAGCGAAAATTAGTTCTAGACTTTCCTCCGCTATGTACTGAACCACTATCGGTCGGCTAGACGAGTAACAGCACGTCCAACTTGTTCATCGACACGCTTCATTACACTCGCGACATCAGGCGAGTTTTGCTTCTCCGGACCGGAGAACATTTTCTTGCAACGTGCAAGGAAATCCTTCATTTCCTGATGATACCACGATGCCAAATGAGGGAGAAATGAGGAAGTTACCTAAGTAATCCATTTGACACCATATATATATGTACGCTATGAGTTAGCCTGTGGCCAAGAGACTACTTATAGTGGAGTCCCCAGCGAAAGCGAGGACCGTCCAGAAGTACTTAGGGAAGGACTACGAGGTGCTCGCCTCCGTAGGACACGTGCGTGACCTCCCTAAATCAAACAAAGATGCGGTGGATATTGAAGGCGGCTTCGTTCCCCGCTATGTCATTTCCGCAGGCAAGAAGGATGTTATCGACAAGATTCGAAAGGCTGCCGCAAAGGCGGACGAGGTCTTTCTTGCAACTGACCCCGACCGTGAAGGAGAGGCTATTGCCTGGCATATAAAGGAAGCAGTCGACCTCAAGAAACCCCAGCGTGTAGTCTTCCACGAAATCACCAAGACCGCTATTGAGGAGGCGCTCAAAGAGCCTCGTTTGATTGATGAGAACCTCCGCCAGGCACAGGAGGCTCGTCGTGTGCTCGACCGCATCGTGGGCTATGACCTCTCCGGACTCATTTGGAAGAAGGTGCGCTACGGCCTATCAGCCGGACGTGTGCAGTCTCCAGCGCTTCGCATTCTTGCTGAACGCGAGCGCGAAATTAAAGCATTCATTCCCGACACCTTTTACGTACTCGATGCAGTCTTTACATCTAAGGGGGGTGAGTTCCCTGCAAGCTGCGTAGAGGAACCGACCAGCAAGGAGGAAGCAGGGCGCATCCTTTCCCTCGGTCAGAAGGCGAAGTGGAGTGTTGGCGACATGACTGAGCGCGCAGAAGAGCGCTCCCCAAAGCCGCCATTCACTACGTCCACCATGCAGCAGACGGCCTCCACACGTCTTGGCTTCTCACCTTCCCGCACCATGCGTGCTGCACAGAAGCTCTATGAAGCCGGACACATCACCTACATGCGTACGGATTCCGTGAATCTTGCCAAGGAAGCGGTCGCTCGTATGTGTGAAGTTATCGAGAGCGAGTTCGGTAAAGAGTACGTGCAGTCTCGTGTGTACCAGACCAAGAGTAAGAACGCACAGGAAGCCCACGAAGCAGTGCGTCCAACGGACGCTGGTAAGAAAGGTGCAGGAGCAACCGACGATGAAGAGCGCCTCTACGAGCTGATTCGCATCCGCGCGCTCGCTTCCCAAATGTCAGGAGCAAAGGTGCAGCGCACGAGCATCAAAGCGAAAGCAGATGCTGAGATTCCCCTCTTCTCTTCTAACGGTTCCCGCGTGCTCTTCCCTGGATGGCTCGCACTTGATACCCGTGCACGCGGAGAGGACGTGGGGCTTCCAAAGCTTGTTGTAGGTGACCCGCTCGACCTCGCAACGCTCACCTCTACCGAGAAGCAGACCGAGCCACCTAACCGCTACACCGAAGCAGGACTCATCAAGGAGCTCGAGAAGCGCGGTATCGGTAGGCCTTCCACCTACGCCTCCATCATGCAAACCATTCAGGTGCGCGGGTATGTCGATAAGGAAGGACGCACGCTCAAACCTACCGCTACCGGTATGGTGGTCTCCGGTTGGCTTGAGGAGCACTTTGCAGAGTACATCAGTGATTCCTTCACTGCAGAGATGGAAGACGAGCTCGACGAGATTGCACGTGGAGAGCGCAAGTACCTTCCAACCTTGAAGGATTTCTACGGCCCCTTCCAAACTGCAGTTGCCTCCAAGGAAGATCTTCCAAAGGCTACGTCTCTTGGTAAGGCACCCGAAGAATTCCCGTGCCCTAAGTGCGGTAGCCCGATGGAATACAAGCTCGGTCGTGGAGGTATCTTCCTTTCCTGTACTCGCTATCCAGACTGTGATGGCGCGCGCCAAGAGAATGGGAGCGAACTCAAGGGCGATGAACCTATTGGTATTCACCCAGAAACCGGCTTCCCTATTTTCGTAAAGACGGGACGCTTCGGCCCGTATGTTGAGATGCCTACCGGCACTGCGCCTGTTGAGGAAGAAGCTCCAGAGCCAAAGAAGACTACGAAGTCGAAGAAAGCTCCAAAGACCCCCAAGAAGAAAAAGAAGCCAAAGATTGAAGCGAAGCGCGCAAGCATTCCTGCTGGCAAGGAACCATCGGAAGTAACACTCGAGGATGCCATCCACTACCTCGCGCTCCCGCGTGAACTTGGCGTACACCCAACGACGGGCGAGAAGATTATCGCTAACACTGGGCGCTTCGGCCCCTACATCGGACACGACGGTGAGTTCCGCTCACTCAAGAAAGGTGACGACCCCTACACCATCACGTTCGAGCGTGCTGTAGAAATTCTCTCCACTCCAAAACCTCTTCCAAAGGGTGTTGAACGTGCTCACACCATCGGCAAGCACCCGGTAAACGGCAAGCAACTTGTGGCGTTCAAGAGCAAGGGCGGCTGGTTCCTGAAGAAAGGACTGCGTCGCATCTCTATTCCTGAGAGCGTTGACCCCGAGACCATGTCTCCAGCGGAAGCGGCCGAATATTTGAAATAGCAGCGAAGACAGGTATCCTGTCTTGATGACCACCGTCAAAGAGATTCTGGCCCAAATGCAGAACCTCTCTGCCGAGGATGCAAAAATCATAGAGAAGGCGTACGCATTCTCAGAGAACGCTCACAAAGACGTTGCACGTTATTCCGGAGAACCTTACTTCGTACACCCCGCTGCGGTGGCTAAAATCTTGGCCGAAATGGGCATGGATGCCGCAACGGTTGCCGCCGGTCTCCTCCATGACGCCATTGAGGACGCCAAGGCCACTGAGGAAGAAGTAAAGAAGGAATTCGGTGCAGAAGTCCTCTTCCTGGTTGAAGGGGTGACAAAGCTTGGTAAGCACAAATATCGTGGAGCAGAGCGCCATGCAGAATCGCTTCGCCGTCTTCTCGTGGCAACCTCTGCTGACATACGGGTGCTGATTGTGAAGCTCGCAGACCGCTATCACAACATGCAGACCCTCTCGCATGTGCCGGCACACAAACAGAAACGGATTGCGCTAGAGACGCTCGAGATTTACGCTCCGATTGCCGACCGACTCGGTATGGGTCGTATTCGTCGTGAACTCGAAGACCTCTCGTTCCCAGCAATTGACCCTGATGCCTACACGCACGCGCTTGAAGTACGAAAGTTAAAGACCAAGGAGACGGAGGCTGGTCTCAAGAAAGTGCAGCGCGAGCTTCAGGTGGCACTCACTAAACAAGGCATCAAGGACTTCCGCACGGACGTGCGTATGAAAGGACTCTGGAGTCTCCATCAGAAGCTGAAGCGCAAGGGAGACGACATCAACCTTATCTACGATATGGCGGCACTGCGCATTATTGTCCCCACCATTGCTGACTGCTACACCGCCCTCGGACTCGTGCACTCTACCTACAAGCCGCTTCCAGGCGGGTTCAAGGATTACATTTCCGTACCGAAGCCCTCGAGCGGTTACCAGTCGCTCCACACTACTGTCGTCACCGACGGCGCAGGCATTGTTGAAATCCAGATTCGCACCAAGGACATGCACACGCAGGCTGAGTTCGGTATTGCCTCTCACGGCTCCTACAAGCTCCTTGGGGGCTCTGCCTCAGGTGAAGCAGTGCGTCGTATGTCACTCCCGTGGATTCAGAACCTCATCCCGAACCTCCTTAACTTCACCAAGAAGGAACCAGGCAAGGAAGCGGTTGCCCCAAACGTCCCACGATGGCTCGTTGAACTTGCCGAAGCGCACGCAGGCAACACCGGCTCGACTGAGTTCGTTGAAGGATTGAAGAGCGACTTCTTCTCGCACCGCATCTTTGTCTTCACACCGCGTGGAGACGTGATTGACCTTCCTATTGGCTCCACTCCTGTCGACTTTGCCTACGCCATACACTCTGATCTCGGCAACCGCATGAGTGGTGCAAAAATTAATGGAAAGATGGTGTCATTTGATACCACCATCAGAAACGGCGATATGGTGGAAATCCTAAAGCGCGAGTCCGCTCGTCCAACGGCTAAGTGGCTCGATTACGCCGTAACGTCAATGGCACGCCGCCACATACGCTCAGAACTTGATTTGCCAGAGCGTGGTAAAGCCCATGCCCCAGTACACGTGGACACACGCGTCATTCGTAACAAAGCAAAGGCAAAGAAAAATAAGAGACCTAAACCGTAAAGTTTCGAATCGTTCCCGTTTCGTCTACTTGAGACACACCAGGGATAGGTGCTTCTACTTCGTCGTCGGTCATCTTTACTCCCTGTTCTGCAGCAAGTGCCGCTACGATATGTGAGAGGTCTTCGGGTGAGAAGAATTCAATGAGCACACGGCCACCATTAGGACGGTTCTCAATCAGCACACGAGTCCCCAACGTCTCAGTGAGTGACTTCTCAATCTCCATCATCTCAGGCGTCTTGTCGTGCTTGCGGATACGGTCAACCGCGATGCGGCGCGCCATCTGCTCTGCAACGCGTACGGAAGTTTTCTTGAGCACAATCTCCCTAAAGAGCGTATCGCGTTCCTCTGGGCGGTCTGAAAGCATGAGAAGTGCACGTGCGTGACCTTCGGTGAGTTCCTTGTTCACCACTGCTTGCTGAATCATCTCAGGAAGCGCGAGAAGGCGAATCGAGTTGCTGACAAACTCCCTACTGCGGCCTATCTTGGCTCCAATCTCCACGTGTGAAAAGGCAAACTCCTCAGCAAGCTTCGCGAGTGCCTTGGCCCGATCGATTGCATTGAGGTCCTCGCGCTGAAGGTTCTCGATGATAGCGAGCTGCAGCTTCATGCTGTCGCTCTGCTCTCCTTCGCGAATCACCACAGGAACTTCGCGAAGGCCAACAAGCTTGGATGCGCGAAGGCGGCGCTCTCCGGCGATGAGTTCGTAGCGGGTCTCGAGTCCACCGCCTGGCTTCTCTACTTCCTTGCGGGTAACCACCATCGGCTGCAGCACTCCATACTGGCGTATGGATTCAGCGAGCGCCTTGAGACGCATCTCATCGAATTCACGACGTGGCTGGTATGGGTTGGGTCCTACACGGTCAATCTCCACCCAAAAGACGGAGTCAAACCTCGTCGGCTCATATGCATCCCCTGACATCACGCAATTCTATCACGCGCATTGCAGGCACGGGCGTTCGCGCGTAGGATAATCCACAAGCCGGGGTGGCGGAATTGGTATACGCGACGGATTCAAAACCCGTTCCCGCAAGGGTTGAGGGTTCGACTCCCTCCTCCGGCACCACATATATGAAAAAGCTTCTCGTACTCGTCCTTCTTGTGCTTGTGCTGCCCTTGGGAGCAGACGCTAAGACTGCGCCTATAGAGACGCCGCTTGAGAAGGCGACGGTAAATGTCTTCTGTCGTATGAAAGTAGGAGGGGCAACCTTCCAGACTACTGGTACTGGCTCCTTTGTGGACAGTCGAGGCATCATCATTACAAACGCCCACGTTGCCCAGTATTTCCTTCTCGCCTCCTCAACGAACGCAAAGAACAAGAACCGCTGCTCCATCCGCACCGGCTCTCCTGCCAAAGAGGCGTACCATGCCGAACTTCTCTACATGCCACTTTCGTGGACCGAGCAATATCAAGGCAAAGTATCGACAAAGACCGAAGGTAAAGGAAGTGGTGCCAGTGATTTCGCTCTCCTCTACATCACGGACGCCAAGCTTGGAACAGTCTTCCCAGCACTTCCTCTAAACACGGTGACCACACCCAACATGCCCGTCTCCATCGCCGGCTATCCTGCAGACAAGCTCGATTTTGACGGCGTTAAGAGCAAGCTCAAACGCATCGTCGCCTCCTCGACCGTCACTGAGATTCGCTCCTTCACTAAACCTAACCAAGACATCCTTCTTGTTGCCCCATCAAAAGCTGGGCATAAGGGGGTCTCGGGCGGACCAGTAGTGGATACCTCTGGTGCACTCGTCGGTATCGCTACGACTATTGGGGGCGACAAGAATAAAGACCTTGTAAGCCTGCGAGCACTCACCACAAACAATATCGACCGCACCATCCGTGCGGAAACCGGGTTCTCACTTTCTTCGATACTTACGGGAGACGTACAAACACGCGCAGCCCTTACGGAACTATCGCTCCCTAAGGATATGCGGAAAACGTTAGAAACGGTGCTCCGACGTCTGCGCTCTTAACGTAGAGGTCCTGCAATGCGGTTGCCGTTCTGGTCAGCAAGCTTCTGTTCTTCGCCTCCAATGTTTGCGAGCCAGAATCCCGTGTTTGGGTTGAAGCCTAGGTAATCACCCGGACGTATTTCCTCAGAATACCCTGTGTTCGGGTTCCAGAGACCGAAATACCTCGACATAGTGTGCGCTTGTTCATCAATGGTTGCGCCCTCTGCCTGCGGATAGACTGCAAAGAAAGCGGCTTTCTGGTCCGGATGTTGCTCGAGCACCTGCAGGAAACTACGCATGAGGTGAATTGCGTTATCAGGAGTACGCGCACGTTCTGCAGCAGTCGCGCCTTCGCGCGGCATAGCGGCCAAAGCGCTCGTAAGCATTTTTTCATCTTGAGAGATGCCTTGATGATAGGCGCCGTCCTCAAGCTCCGTCGGAAAGGAAGCTGCACTCGTTGATGCGAGCAACACTGCCGCTGCCCGTCCCACAGGAAATTTCTTTGTAGGTTTTACAGGCTTCAGCTCCTTAGGAGTCGGTCCCTTAGCGAAGAAACTTACAGGAGGGATAGTGACACGTGCTTCTTCTGGGATATGTTCCTGGCGGAGAATGCGTACATCCTTGTACAAGGTATAGGCGATGGCGAGCACCGCCTCTTCGGGAGATCCACCGTCTGCAAGTGCCTGTTCGTACTTGTCTCGTATAAAAAGCGGGAGTGGTTTAAACGCTTCCTCGGATGCAGGATCCACGAGAGCACTGTTCTCTTCGTATGCCGCCTGATGTGTCTGCATGGCCTCCCAGGTAGCGTGCGCTCCTGTGAGTGCAAGCTTAAGGAACAGTGCGTCCTTTGGTCCATTCTTTTTGCTCCCCTTTGATTGTATCTTTAGCTGCTTGCCCTTAATGAGGGTTTCTCGATCGGAGTCTCCATACGTGTTATGCGCGAGGCGTTCATATACTTCCTCTTCAGAGAGCTTGTGGAAGCCACTAGCACGAGGAACTCGCTTCTTCTTCGCCCTCGTCAACTCTTCGACTACAAGGTCAGTAAGCGTGACAAGGCTCACATCCTCAAGTGCCGCATCGACGTCTTGCGCAATCTCGGCGCGCTTGTCTTTGTTGATACCCAGCGAGTACTGATACTTGTCCTTTAGTCGCGCCATTGTTTCCATCAAGAAAAGACGATTGGCAACCGCAGCGCCAGGCATTCCGTGCGCTGCTTCATACTCAGCCCGTCCTTTCTCGCTCTTGTCGGGTGTACCATCCTTTGTGAATGCTCCACTAAATAGTGACGACGCTTGCTCTGCCGCTTCTTTAAGCGCACCCTGTATGTCACGCCAAAACTGCCCTTCTTGCCAAGGCCCCTTCCGTTCATAAAAAGAAGTGCCAAAATAGCGCGCTGTTATATTGGATTCTTGCGTGACGGCCTCCACTGTCTTTTGATGGCGCCAGATGAACAGGGGCTCCTTGTAGGCCTCTTTTGCCTCGTTTGCTAGACGTGTGCCAACCTCCGGCAACTGCTGCTCAGCGCTTGCTTTCCTCTTACCAAGTACACTCTCTAGAATACTCATTGTCCTGAGGATACCACGCGAATCTTCCCTGCAGCCGCCATCGCCTTGGCACGAGCTTCGTCTGTCGTATCAGCAATCGCAAGCGCTACCGCCATACGACGCCTCTTGTGTGCGGAAGGCTTTCCAAACACTCGCACAGAGGTTCCGGGCTCCGAAAGTGCTTCTTCAAGACCTTCGATGACCGGATGCTCTGTCTCGATGTCAGAGAGGACAGCGGCAGATGCACCGGGGTGCGAGACAATCAGAGGAATCGGAAGACCAGTGATAGCACGCACATGCAATTCAAACTGACTCATGTTTTGGCTCGCCATCGTCACCATGCCCGTGTCGTGCGGGCGAGGAGATACTTCGGAGAAGATGGCGTCGTCTCCCTTTATAAAAAATTCCACGCCAAAGATGCCACGACCTCCAAGCGCGTCGGTAATCTTCTTCGCAATGTCCTCTGCAGCGGCTAGGGCCTTCTCGCTCATAGCGTGTGGCTGCCAGCTCTCCCGATAGTCACCATCTACCTGCACGTGCCCAATGGGTGCACAGAAACTCGTACCTGCAGCATGCCGCACGGTAAGGAGGGTAATCTCATAATCAAAGTCTATGAATCCTTCGACAATTACCTTCCCCGTCTTTCCTCGTCCCGCTTCCATTGCGTAGTCCCAGGCTTTCGCGAGCTCATCACGATTCTTCACTACACTCTGTCCTTTTCCGGACGAAGACATCGTTGGCTTGATGACACACGGGAACCCTATCTCTCCTGTAGCTACATCAAGCTCTTCAAAGGAGCCTGCAAAACGATACGGACTCGTCGGGAGCGAAAGCTCCTCTGCGGCGAGCCGACGTATACCCTCCCGGTCCATAGTGAGCTGGGCAGCACGCGCAGTTGGAATCACGGTGTGTCCCTCCTTCTCAAGCTCAACTAAGGTCGCGGTCGCTATAGCTTCAATCTCCGGAACGATGAGGTCTGGCTTCTCTTCCTCCACCGCACGCCGTATCTCTGCTCCATCAAGCATCGAGAAGACACGGGAGGAATGCGCCACCTGCATTGCTGGCGCTCCTTCATAACGATCGCAGGCCACCACGGTGTGTCCTAACCGCATCGCTTCAATAGCGACTTCCTTCCCGAGCTCTCCACTCCCGAGAAGTAATATCTTCATAGCTTCAGTATAGCTAGATCTTCCCAACCAGGTCCATGCCTGGCTCAAGGGTATCGTCTCCTGGTTCCCACGATGCTGGGCAGACCTTGTCGCCATGCGTCTCCACGAACTGTGCGGCCTGGAGTTTGCGAAGTGTTTCCTTTCCAGAGCGTCCGATGGAGTTGTGGTGGATTTCCATTGTCTTGAGTATTCCTGCTGGGTCAATGAGGAAGGTGCCGCGCATTGAGAGACCTTCGTCAGGCGTGAGCGTAGTGTCGTAGCCCTGAATAAGGACACCAAACGCGTCTGAAATCTTTCCTGCCGGGTCTGCACCCATCGGGAACTCAATCTTTTTGATTGCCTCAGAGGTGTCGTGCCAAGCCTTGTGAGTGAATACCGTATCCGTTGAGAAGGAAATAACCTCGCCGTTCATTTCCTTGATCTTCGGATAGAGCTTTGCCATGTCTTCGAGCTCCGTTGGGCACACAAAAGTGAAGTCTGCTGGGTAGAACATGACCACCACCCACTTCCCTCGGAAGTCGGAGAATTTAACGGTCTTTACGTCATTGTTCTGGAACACTTCGAACTCATAATCAGGAACAATCTCACCGACACGCACTGACGATACGTACTCCCGCATAGGGTCGTGAAAATCGCCACAGTGCTCACAATAGGTGCTCTTCTGTCCGTTCTTATCCATAGGGTGTGAAGCTTACGCTGACAAAGATGATTGGCGCATGATAGCATCCGGGTTCATGCCCGGCAAAACCACGATTGTCTGCGTCATAGGCCCCACCGCCTCTGGTAAGTCTGCCCGTGCAGTTGCCATCGCAAAAGAACGCAATGGCGAGGTTATTTCAGTTGATTCTCGCCAGGTCTACCGAATGCTCGATATCGGAACTGAAAAGACCTCGAATGAGGAGATGGATGGCATTCCCCATTACCTCATCGACATCCGGGACCCCAAAGATTCCTACAGCGCAGGGGATTTCATACAGGACGCCGCAAAGCTCATCGAAGATATCTCCTCACGAGGCAAGCTTCCGATACTTGCTGGAGGCACGCATTTCTACTTTGATGCACTCCTTAACGGACTCCCGCCGGAAATGCCATCAGACCCCAAATACCGCGAGGAACTTGAACAGCTTCCAACTGAAGAACTTGCCCGCCTTATTGATGAGAAGGACCCACTGCGTGCTGAACACATTGACCACAGTAACCGCAGACGCCTTGTGCGTGCACTCGAGATCATTGAGAAACACGGAGCCGTTCCTGCGCGCGTTCCTACCACTGCATACGACGTGGAGTGGGTTGTGGTTGACCTTGAGCGCGATGAACTCCGGGAACGCATTACCAAGCGACTACAGAGCGCCTTTGAACGAGGGCTTATAGAAGAGGTGCGCGCAGTACGAGAGTACGTCGGAGACGCGCGCCTCACTGAGCTTGGGCTTGAGTACCGGATTATAGGAGAATACCTACGAGGAGAGCGAGAAGAATCAACGCTTGTACCAACACTTGCTGCGAAGCTCTGGCAGTACGCTCGGCATCAGAAGCAGTGGTTGAAAAAATTAGTATCCAGCTTGACTACAGCTCTGCCCGTCAGTCCCTCTAACAGCGATATGCAACGAGTTGCCTGAAACGCAACCCGCTGATCCTTCTTGGCATATACGGGCGGCGCTATTGCATCCACAGGCAGCGGCTGAAAGATTCCTGCGCAATCCTGCACTGTTAGTGTTATTACCAAAGTCAACGGCGTATGAATGATTATCGCCTGACCTGCCGAAATGCCAAGAAGTGCTTATGTGTTCACTGCATTGACCGGCACGACAATTCTCCCACGTCTTACCGTTAAAAAGACTGTCTCCAGAAATAGAGGTAATCTTTGCACCTCTTGTAATGGGGTTCTCGGCCATGCAGCTAAGCAATGTTTTTAGCGAGCTGGCCGCGTGATCATCTTGTCCTTGATTTATTCCGACAGAAGGAAACGGAAGATTCCATGCACTCGACTCCTCTTCTCCTGGTTGTTCTTCTCCAGGCTCTTCTTCCCCTGGAGTTTCAACAGTCCCAGTAGACGGTGTACCAGCGGGCCCGAACTCAGTTCGACGCGTGATACACATGTCGTCACCCGTTGCACTTGGTGCGAGAATCTCGTTCCAGGGTCCAAGTGTCACACCATTTGAGTTAGCACTCTCGTTGTAGAGCTGCTTCATAAGGAAGTCGACGAAAATCCAACCTGCAAGCAACACGACAAGCCCGATGACTGCATTGAGGAGCATAGTGCGTCCCATTTCCCTACTCTTAGGATTAACTGGAGAGACGAGCCAAATGGCGCCTGCGTAGGCGATGACGAGCGTCGCAATCACCACTGCAAGTGACACACCGAGATTCATGGTGTTTTGAATAGCCTGAATCACGCAACCGTAGTCCGGGGCTGAACCTGGACAAACGCAACGTCCGTCGATGATAGGTCCCCAAAACGCAGCGGAGGCAGTTCCAGGAACGGTAAGCACCAACAGCGGCACAAAGGCCAGGAGGTACGCAAGCGTTCGCTTCATGAGGCTAAGTATACGGTATTGAAAGAACGCGAGGCGCTTTGCCCACAGGCAGGAATACTGCTATCGTAGCGCCTACAGGGTCCATAGTTTAATGGTAGAACGAGGGCCTCCAAATCCCTTGGTCGAGGTTCGATTCCTCGTGGGCCCGCTACTTGGAAATCTCCCGTACAGTAGCATCCGCAAGTATCTTCATTGTGTCGAAGATCTTGAGTGTGGGGTGCGTAGGGATAAGCAGCTGCAAGTCAGTACAAGCAAGCGCTACACAATCAACACCCTTATCTTCAAAACTGTTGATTATCGCCACCAGCTCTTCTCGATCGCTGTTCTTCTGTTGACCCATCACGAGGTTATGAATGAACTTCCCCATCTTCTCTTGTTGAAGCGCGTCAGGCGTTTCGTAGGAAATTCCCTGCGTTTCAAAAGCATCTTCGTATAGCTTGTTTCGTATGGTTGCGGATGTAGATACGATTCCCACTTTCTTAAAGTCGTTCGCCTTTAAGAACGCGACAGTCTCCTCAACAATACTCAATACTGGTACATTCACCGCGCCTCTGATTTGCTCAATAAAGACGTGGAGCGAATTGCAAGGCATGACGATGAAATCAACGCCTGCTTTTTCAAGCCTCTGGGCCTCAGCGGTTAGGAAAGGGATGTACCGTTCGGCTCCTTCACTTCGCATGATGAGGTCTTCCTCGATCTGGTACGGCAACGGAACGCTCGCAATCACTATGGAAGGTCGAGCTACGGCATCTTTCTTAAAAGACGAAAAGACGACACCGAGGTAAAACTCCGATGTCGTTTCGGGACCTAAGCCGCCGATAATACCTACTGATTTCATCTTAAGAGGTTAGCATGCCACTCATTTCTGTTCGAATCTCGTCCCACAGGCTCCGCTACAAAATAATGGTGGCAATAAGTTCCGCCACCCAGAAGCAGAATACATAGGTCACCACCCATCCCCACAGGATGCGGACCATCGAGGCAATATGTACTTTCCCACTTGAAGAGCGGGCGCCCACCATTGCAGCAACCGTCGCATGGTTCGTACTCGTCGGAATTCCGAGCCAGCCCGTTTGCCAGATAAGAAACCCTGAGGTGAGTTCAGAGCTCACGCCCATGAACGGTCTAAAGGATTTCTTTTCTACTTGTTCTTTAACGGGATGGTTCACCATTGCATCAAGACTGTTGTGGATGCGCCACCCTCCGATAAACGTTCCAATTCCCATCACGATTGCACACAGCACGATGACCATCGGCGAGACAGTGAACTCGGTAATGATGCCTGCGGCAAAAAGGACCAGCGTAAAGATACCAACGTATTTGAGACCGTCATTGAATCCATGCCCTGATGAGACGACACACACGGTAAGAACTTGAAGCCTGCGCCACCACTCCTCGGGAAGTTTCTCGTCAAGCTTCGACATGATGATGGAACGGGCGAGTACCCACGAGATTGCTGAGCCAACGACAAGCGCAGCGAAAACACCCACACCGACCTTTATCCATCCGCTGTCCGTCCACACTCCGCTCGCCGGCGTAAGTGCTGTAACCCCGCCAAGCGAAAAACCAATACCGGCAAGAGCCGCAAGCAAGGAATGTGTCTTACTGACCGGAAGCCCGAGCCACGCGGCAATCAGCGACCATGCAAAGATAGTAACCATCGCCACACCGATAGAACTCACGGTGATGATTTCCGGTCTCACAATTCCCGTTCCGATGGTGTGTGCGACAGCTGCGCCTACAAAGAGTGAAGCGATGAGTCCTGCAAAGTTACCGAGCACCGTTATGATGAGCGCGTTCTTACTTGAAAGAACTCCAGACGCTACGGCAGAAGAGGTAGCACACGGCGCATCTGTCCAGCCGTTTGCAGCTTCTGCGAGAAGCACGAGTATCAGCACGACGCCTGTGATGAGGGTGATCTGTGACCAATCCATAAGTATCTCCATGTGTTTAGCTGTTTATTAAAAACAACAAGCTTCGGAATATCCGCAGGAATGTAAATTACCTATGTATCCTAGCACTATCCGGACCTCCTCCCCCAGCCACCCAGTGCTATCATAGTGGACATAGATTAGCCGTAGTTCATACCTCGTATGCCTATCGAAGATTTGTGGAAGAAGCTGGATAAACTGCCCGCAATCGAGACGCAGGAATATCTTGAACTCGGTGAAAAACCTGTTGGAGAGGTGGGGAGCTTTTTGAGACAAGAGCGCCGTCTTGCTCTCGCGGGTAAAAAGGAAGCGAAATGGATTAAGAGCAATCCGGATTCGCCTGAAGCACTACTCTTCAAGAATGGTGCACTATTTTATTTCTTCGGTAAAGAAAACGAGACTCCAATGCAGCTTCACTGGGATGGAAAGGTCTTCCAGCTAGACTCAGTCATGCTCGGTACCGCCGCCGCCTCTGCCCCTTGGCGAAGACCTGCAGGCACCGATAACGACATACCCCGTCGAGTAGTCACTCTCAAGTAAGAAAAAACCGCCCAGTGGGCGGTTATTTCTTAATCTCCTTGTAGACCTCGCGCTTCCTAGTGTTCGGGTCGTACTTCTTAAGTTCGAGCTTGCGCTCAACCTTCTTCTTGTTCTTCCGGGTAAAGCGGACGTGGTCGGACTTGGTCGACTTGATCTTTACGAGATGGTCCTGGGACATCCGCTGAATCTACCAGATACCCCGTACTTAGGCAACCGCCTCAGCTTTCTTAGCCCTACGGGCGGTCTTATGGACCTCAAAGGAGGGCTCCCCTGCCTTGAGCGTAACCTTCACCGAGCCGCCCTCCATGATGCCCTGGCCCACCATAAGGGTAGCGATAGGGGTCAAAATCTTGTCCTGGATTACACGCTTGAGCGGACGGGCTCCGTACTGCGGGCTGTGGCCCTTCTCGGCAAGCCAAAGCTTCACCTCAGGCGCGAGGTCAAGTGAGATGCGCTTTGCCGTAAGGCGCTTGGTGACCTCCTCTACCTGTTTATCGACAATCTTGATGAGGGATTCCTTCGCAAGTACATCGAAGACGATGATGTCATCGAGACGGTTGAGGAACTCAGGACGGAAGTGGTCCTTGAGTGCGCCCATGAGCTTATCCTTCAGCTTATCGTGCTCAATGCTTTCATTAGCGGTATCTGAGAAGCCGATGCCCGCAAGGCGGTCAATGAACTCAGCGCCCACGTTGCTCGTAAGAATGATGATGGTGTTCTTGAAGTTCACCTTGCGTCCCTTGCCGTCAGTGAGGTGTCCGGAATCAAGTACCTGGAGCAATATGTTGAATACCTCGGGGTGCGCCTTCTCAATCTCATCAAAGA
>JAGOSU010000051.1 GCA_018062165.1 Minisyncoccota bacterium | reverse complement strand
TCTCCCTTCCCGTCTGGGTGCGTCATCACGCCTGCGGGCTTGTTGACCGCAACGAGTGTCTCGTCTTCATAGATGATAGGGAGTTCCATTCCCCTACCCTACCTTATTTACCGAGGCGGCGCTCACGCGAAGCGTAATCAGCGAGGATGGAATCGAATTCTTCTTTCGTAAATCCTGGCCATTTTGTCTTCGGAAAAAAGAGCTCGCTGTAAGCAGATTGCCATGCAAGAAAGTTCGACAGGCGCTGGTCCCCGCCGGTGCGGATGATGATGTCCGGATACGCGAGGTCTGCGGTCCACATGGCGGCTCGAAATCCTTCTTCGTCCACGCTTGTTACCCCCGAGGCGAGAAGCACGTTCGTTGCGGCTACAATCTCTGCGCGTCCGCCGTAGGAAATAGCAACGGTAAATATTCCCTTGGTACCCTTCTTCGTCTTCTCTTCCGCCTCCTGCATCTTCCTCTGCAGTGTCTCTGGTAAGCGTTCGCGCTGGCCAATGAACCGAATCTTCACCTCCTTCTTTTCGAGGTCTTTCGCAAACGTATCGAAAGATTCTTCAAAGAGGTTCATGAGGTACTCCACCTCTTCTTTCGAGCGGTTCCAGTTCTCCGTTGAGAAAGCGTAGAGGATAATTTCTTTCACCCCTGCTTCCTGCGCCCAGTCTGCAAGCTCGCGAACCTTCTCAAGTCCCAGGCGGTGTCCTTCAAGTTGTGGTACACCGTTCTCTTTTGCGAAACGGCGATTGCCGTCCATGATGACGCCCACTGACGTGGGGACGTTACTCATAGGAGATAACGAAATCCACGAACTCTCCGGTTGCGGGGACAAATGTTGGTCTTACCTCTTCCACCTTTGAGAACAAGGAGCCTTTCTTGAGGCGCTCAACATACAACTCGAGCCTTTCGCGAGGTCCTTCGGCAATAACTTCGACCGTTCCGTCCGGTCGATTGCGTACAGAGCCCACTAATGAGAGCCCACTGCCCTTCCGCTGGGCGAAATCCCGGTACATCACGCCCTGTACGCGCCCCGATACGATGGCCGTGAGCCGCTCATTCATATATATAAGAACTGAGCATACGCCACGGTGGTTGCTTCCAAAACAGCGCAGGGTGCGCTATCGTCTTCACATCGGGCGCTTAGCTCAGTTGGTAGAGCACCCCGTTTACACCGGGATGGTCAGAGGTTCGAGTCCTCTAGCGCCCACCACCCACCTCCTTTGCGAGGGTCTCCCAGTCTCCCGTAATGCGTTCAAGCAGGCGGAGCCTGGCGAGATGTTCCTTCTGTATCTTCTGTCGATTGCCGTAGGCTACGCCAGCGAGTGCGTCAGGAGACGTTGTGTTCATTTTCTGTAGGTGCTCAACTTGCGCCGCAAGCGTTTCGGCAACCTTACCTGCGATAGGCGCGAGTTCCTGGGCGGTTGCCAGGTGTTTTGCTGCGCGATCAAGCTTTGGAAGTGCACCGAAGCGTGCGCGGTTACCAGCCCGAACCGCTTGCAGCACCGGTGTTAGTTGCTTACGAGCAACCTCAACCTGTGCTCGAATTTTCCTAAG
The DNA here is from genome assembly GCA_018062165.1 of Minisyncoccota bacterium. Taxonomy (GTDB): domain Bacteria; phylum Patescibacteriota; class Minisyncoccia; order Phycocordibacterales; family Phycocordibacteraceae; genus C7867-001. The sequence continues at coordinate 2,961 of JAGOSU010000051.1, read as the reverse complement.
CTTGGCGATTTCCGCCACGCGCGCATCCCGCGTTGCCTTATGTTCTGAGCGCTTGGCACTTTTTTCTGCGCGCGGAAGATTCTTGTGCACGTGCATTGCCGCCTGATACTTCTCCTGTGCTTCGCGCCTTAAGCCGGACAGACGTTTGGAAGAGAGCTCGTCGAGGATAATCTGGAATTCTGCACGCGCTTGCTTCACGAGTGGTAGCGCGCGCGAAAAACGCCCGTTGATGCTTTGATCTGTAACGGCAGTATCTGCCTCAGTAAGAACCTTGAGTGGCTCTCGCAGCGCCATAAGCTGTACCGCTGCTGCAGCGACATTCTGCAAAGAGACCTCGGGACGTTTTGAATCTTTTGCAGTGTCGGTCGTATCGGAAAAGGTGAACTTCTCTGTTGAGAGAAACTCAAGGACTGGCAGCACATCGTTGGTAGCGGGATGCTCGACGAATCGTTTCAGCGCCGCGGACGCCTCAGCAAGACTTCTGTTGAGCCCTGCTTGCAGTTCATCTGTTTTCTGTTTGAGAAGGTTGGGGACATCGGCCAGCGCAATGGCATCCTTGCGAGGCTCGCCCGACATGGTTGTTGCGCCGAATGCTTCAATCTGCCCCTTCGGTATTCCGAGCGCAGAAGCCACTAGCTTGTACTCTTTCCTGAGCATGGTGCGCACCTCGGGTGGGTGAAAGTACGCCTGATCTGCACGTGCAATCATGCCGAACAATGTTTTGGTGTCCTGGACGTTGGGTGCGAACGAGCGGAGGTTGAGGTCTGACACCTCCCTCACCATTCGTACAAAATGGCCGAAGTTCGACAGCGTGCGCTCGTGCGGCGTTTCCTGCCGCTCCTTTGCGGATTTCTTGGAACGCATCGGGAACTCCCGACGTTGTCGTTTTAGGGGTTGGTCATGGGCGTCGTGTACCCGATGCTTGGACACCTCCGCCATTCTGGCGTGGTGAACGCGCGCTGCTTCAAACTCGGCTGACATGTTGTAAGTGTACCAGGAGTTGGGTGGGCATGAGAGGACTCGAACCTCCAAGGATTGCTCCACACGAGTCTGAGTCGTGCGCGTATACCAATTCCGCCACATGCCCGCACTGCTCGCTTCCGCCAGCTGTGCCCCCACCAGGAATCGAACCTAGATCAACGGCTTAGAAGTCCGCTGCTTTATCCATTAAGCTATGGGGGCACCATCACACTACCCCGTCTTAGCGCGCCGGGTCAACGAATTCATACAAGCTGCGGTATCTCTCTCCTTCTGACGCACGGATCTCAAGCACCTCACGAGCCTTTGGGAGCGCATCGAGCGCAGGAGTTGAGGCTGCAGGCGCCTCGACAGTGAAGCCTTCTCCGCTCGTTACGCGGTAGAAGAGCCACGCGTTCCAAGCAACGCTCGCAATAAGAAGAATAAGTGCGACGGCAAGGAGTATGAACCAATCACGTACCGGACGGATGCGGTCGCCGTAGCCAATCTTCGGAATGTATTTTGTGAGTCCTTGGAGGTTCATACGTCGAGTTCTTCCTCTACTGGAGGTGCCGTTGGGGCAGGTGGCGCCACTACACCTACAGGATTCATCCCCACCGAAACTACCCCGGCCGCCATCCACTTCCCTTCACTGCTGGCGTTCGTGTCGAGTGTAAGGTTCATCATTGATGCATCATACGGACCAAACTCAATAGCCCCGAGCGTGCGCATGACAGACGCAAATGAGCCGGTGGCACGGAACGAGATGGAGAGACGTGTGCTACCTGCCGGAGTCACTGATACCACCTCAACTACACTTCCGAGCTCGTCCCCGGTAGATTCTAGGTTCTCAAGATACGAGACGACCGTGCTCGTTGAAACGAAATACGAGCCGAAATATGCTTCGTCTGCAACAAGTTTTGAAAGTGCGGAGCGCGCAGAAACAATATCAGCGGCAGCCTTGTCTGCCTGCTCTGCCCTCGTCGCAAGTTCAGCAACCTCAAGCTCAAGTGCCGTCACCCGTGCGTACCAAAAGACGTACGCGGTACCCGCCGCAGCGAGCAGCACGAGCGCAATCACCAGATGTATCAGCGGTTTCTTCATGGCGTAGGGGCAAAGGTGCCAGAGAGCGTGATGGTGAACGGTATGTCACTTTCTTTGGCGTAGGCACTTATCGGAAGGTCGACGCCTGAAACTCCCGGCACTGTTGCAAGCACACTCTGATAGCGCCTCAGGGAATCACGAGAAGCTGCCGTACCCGAAACCTTCATCTGCCCCACTACCTTGCCCGCAGGCGGCGTGAATGAGAATCCGGTAAGACTGATGCCTGAGCGCGGCAGGGTAAGAACGGAACGCACGCTCGCCACTGCCGATGGGGTACTGCCAATCTTTGAGAGGTGTTCCGTCTCGCTATTGAGCGCGGTGAGACGACCAACAATTTCTTGGTCTCCTGAAGAGGCAAGGCGCTCGGCAATCGCATCAAGACGGCCCTGCTCAAGAGACTTTGATTGCTGCAGGTTGAAGTAGGCAGGAGCAAGGAGCACGCCGTGAATGACCACAAGCAGCGCCAGCATAAGCGCGGTTATGGTGCCCAGACGAAAGAAATAGTCGTTCTGGAATGCACGACGACGTTCATCCGGGAGGAGGCGAATGAGTTTCGTAATCATGGTACGTGTTGACGGAGCGCAAGCCCGATAGCGGTGCCGTACGCAAGAGATTGCATGTAATCGAGTGGTGGAAGCCAGTCGTCGCGCGAGGCAAGATTCACAAACACGTCGCCAAGTTCAACCGGCACTTTGAAGCCCGCCTCAAGGTACTCCGGAAGACCGCGCACCGTTGCGTTACCTCCAACGAGAATGGCCCGAGTGACCGGGTCGTTGCCGCTTTCTTTCGCATGCGACTGCCAGTAGTCGAGCCGCTGCGCAATTTCCTCGCGAATCACCGCAGCAGTTGAAAGCATAGCCGCCACATACTCCTCCCCTTCACTTCCCGAGACGATGCCTT
>JAGOSU010000050.1 GCA_018062165.1 Minisyncoccota bacterium | reverse complement strand
TCACCTATCTTAATGCGCTCGTGTTCACCAATCTTGCAAAAGAGCACATTGAGTCGCATGGAGGGATGGAAAATTACTTCCAGGCTAAGTACCGACTCGGGGATGCGGTGGCCCGTTCTCCAAAACGCCCGCGCGCTATCATCGCAAACGCAGATGATGAGTACGGCAAGCGCTTCCTCAAACTCCCGCTGGAGGAACAGATTGGTTTCTCACTCACGGACGTCACGGAGGTGGTGATGGAAAACGATGGTGTCGCCTTCACGTTCGACGGCGTGCGCTTCTCGCTTCCTCACCCGGGGAACTTCTCCATACTAAACGCGCTTGCCGCCGCAAAAGCTGCGCGCTTCCTGGGTGTGCCACTTGAAGTGAGCGCACAGGCGCTGACAAAGCTTGCTCGCATCCCCGGACGGGCAGAGAAGATAGACGGAGGACAGAAGTTCCTCGCTGTTGTCGATTACGCACATACGCCGGACTCCCTTCGCGCGCTCTACAGTGCGTACCCGTCGCGTCGAAAAATCTGTGTGTTGGGTAACACTGGTGGCGGACGCGACACCTGGAAGCGCCCAGAGATGGGAGCGATTGCAGAAGAGTACTGCGATGAGGTTATCCTCACGAACGAGGACCCCTACGACGAAGATCCTGATGCAATACTTGCAGCGATGGCAGAGGGGATGCAGAAGAAGCCGCGCATCATCATGGACCGACGTGAAGCAATTACAACTGCACTCTCACTCGCGCAGGCAGGCGATGCCGTCCTCATCACCGGCAAAGGTACCGACCCCTACATCATGGGCGCTCGAGGTACACGCACTCCTTGGAGTGATGCACGAGTGGTAAAAGACGAACTCGAGAAGCTGGTATCATAGTCTCATGAGCAGCAACGCAGTTTTCTTCCTTGGCGTTCTCATCTTTATATTTGTGCTCTGGGCCATCACAGGTGGCCCTTCCAAACCTTTCTCCTTTGCAGGCCCGTACCTAAAGCCTATTAGCGGACCAGGTCAGGTTGCCGAGCCGTATGACCTCAAGGCCGGCACCTCTTCAACAAGTGGTGGTAGTTTCGGAAGCTTCTTTGACCTCGAAGCCCAAATAGATGACCTTTCCTCCTTTGGCGAAGCTTCAGAGTACCGGGGGTTGGTTTCCATCAGCCGCAACCCAAGCGGCCCACGCAACACGAGTGCCAAGCAGGAATACCTTTCCCTCTCCGTCTCCCGAAGAGCCAGCGACCCTATTACGTTTTCCGGATGGAAGCTCGAAAGCGCATCGACCGATACCACCGTTACGATTCCCCAAGGCGTTGAGGTGCCGCACTCAGGGAAAGTGAATACACTCTCAACCATTGAGCTTAGCCCCGGCGATACCGTCATCGTAACAAGCGGACGCTCCCCCATCGGCGTCTCGTTCCGTGAAAACATCTGCACAGGATATCTTTCAGAGTTCCAGGAATTCTCTCCTGGACTTGAGCAAGACTGCCCGAGCGCCCAATCGGAGATACGAGACGCAGGAGGAGATGATGAATGTATTCAGTTTGGCTACACCGTCCCGCGCTGCTCCGTCGTCTCACGAGCACCCTCAAGCCTCTCAAATTCCTGCGAGAATATTCTTGGAGACCTCAACTACAACTCCTGCGCAGCCCGGCATATGGATGAGCCGTCTTTCATGGGCGACACGTGGCGCGTCTTCCTCGGCAAGAGCGGAGAGCTCTGGAGAGAGAACCATGAGACCATCCGGCTCTTGGACGCTGAGGGCAAGACTGTCGACGTGCTTGCGTACTAGTGGTAGCGTAGCAACAACCGCCCGTAGCTCAGTCGGTAGAGCAGCTCCCTTTTAAGGAGACGGTCCCAGGTTCGAGCCCTGGCGGGCGGACTACTTTACAGAAAGCGCGAACCGCTCAAGCGCAAGCGACAGTTCAAGATTTCCGCTACGAGCGTCGGAAAGAAGTTCAATCAAATCCCGCGAAAGCCTCCGTGCACCGTCCTTGCCCCACTTCGGACTTCCCTTTTGCATCATGTCGCGTGCTTTCCAGTGCAGAAGACCATGCACCATCTCGGGAGCATTTCCCTGGCGCAGTGCCTTCGTGATTTCTTTCCAAAGCGCTTCGCGGTCCTTGGAGGCGAGCGCATTTACGAGTCCTGAGTTAAACCCGCGTGCAACTTTCTTCTCCTTGAGGTCGCAGACGTACACCTTCTCAGCTTTCGCTTCGAGCTTCTTTGCGCGCGCTGCAAGCAGCTTTGGTGCCAATATCGCAATTGGGTTGGCAGACTCTGCAAGCGCTTCAAGATGTTCGAGGAGAGCCTCTCCGGATTCTGAAAGCGAGAACGGGTCATCAATAAGCACGAGTGCTTTCTTGAAAAACAGTCCCTGCGTAGCGATGGCTTCTGAAAGCGTTGCGTCCGTGATGGACTGCGCATCAAGTCGTATATACGCGGCGTCCGGTTGTTTGCCTCGTGTGGCAGCGACCCACTGAAAGGCCTTTGCTCTGGCCTTCCCTGCGTCCGAGCCGTGAAAGAGATAAATCATATACGCTCCATCGTACCCCAATTAGGGCCTAGCTTAGCCTCCGCAACGACAGGCACATTGTGTGCCTCCTCTGGAGGCAGCACGTCTTCCATGAGGGCCTTGATGCGGGGAACAAGTTCCTTGGCGCGTTCTTCGCTCATTTCGTAGACAAGTTCGTCATGTACCTGGAGCAAGAGATGTGCTTTCTTGTCGTTGCCTTCCTGTTCGAGGAAATTGTCGATGCGCACCATCGCGAGCTTGATGATGTCAGACTGCGTTCCCTGGATAGGGGCATTGATGGCCATGCGCTCTGCCTGTGCGCGTACGTACGGGAGCGGGGACTTCATTTCCGGGAACTGGCGGCGGCGGCCGAACAGTGTTTCGGTGTAGCCATTCTTGCGCGCGAAGCCCTTAGTCTTCTCAAGATACTTCGCGAGGGTACTGAAGGTGGTGAAGTAGTCGTCGTAGAACTGATGCGCTTCGGCCGTCGTCGTGCCAAGTGCAGTGCGAAGCGAATTCACCCCCATGCCGTAGAGAATACCGAAGTTAATAGCCTTTGCGCGCCTGCGCATTTCTGCATCCACCTTATCCGGCGCAACCTTAAAGACCGCAGCGGCTACTTCGGTGTGCACGTCGCGACCACTGCGGAAGATGTCACCGAGCTTCTCGTCACCCGAAACAATGGCTGCGATGCGGAGCTCTATCTGCGAGTAGTCGAGCGCGACCAGTACGCCCCCTTCCGGTGCGGCAAACGCGTTTCGAATCGCGCGACCACGCTCACTCCTAATAGGAATGTTTTGAAGGTTCGGATTGGCACTCGCCATGCGACCCGTTGAAGCCCCGGTCTGTATGAAATCTGCGTGCAGCCTCCCCTCCTTGTCGAGCAAAGGGGTAATCGCCTCTATATAGGTGGAGAGAATCTTCTGAATCTCCCGATACTCAAGAATATCCGCAACGATTGGGTGGAGGTCGCGGATTTTCTCAAGTTCAGACTCTCTCGTTGAGCGCTGCCCACCCGCCGTCTTCTTCTGTCCTTTGGCCGACAATTCGAGTTCATCAAAGAGCACCACGCCAAGCTGCTTAGGAGAACTGATGTTGAACTCGTGGCCCGCCGCTTTATGTATGCGCTTCTCAATTGCCTCAAGTTCCGCCCGGTACGTTTTCTCAAGCTTTGCGAGCACCTTCTTGTCGATGTAGACGCCTACCTCTTTCATCTTCGCGAGCACCGGCACCAAAGGCTTCTCGATGTTCTCGTATACCTCCCACAGCCTGCCGGTTTCTTTGAGTTGCTTCTCCAGTTCCGCGTACGCTTCATCAAAGGCGCGCATCTTCGTGAATGCGAGCACATCATCGAGCGAGGGGTTGGAGAACTCAGAGTGGAGGAGCCAGAGCATCACTTTTGATTCCGCCAGGCGCTGCGGTGGGATATCGTCCTCGCTTGGCTCTTCTCCCATTTCTCCCTCTTCATCATCTTCCTCCTCATCCCCACCAAAGAGCACCGCACGAGCCCGGCCTCGAAGAGAGCGGAACCCAAGGTCATCAAAGAGGGCCAGCACCTTCTTGCCTCGGTCGGCATGACGTTCTGCGTCTTCGATAGCAAAGGCAATCGGGGCGTCGATGCGAATGGTTGCGAGCATCTTTGAGAACATTGCATCCTCCTCGTGCTCTTTGAGGAGCGCAACGATTCTCGCCTTAATGCCTTTCTCAAGAAAGGGCTTCTCGCTCTTTTTAAGCTTCTTGTATATCTCTTCGACACTGCCGAAGTTACAAATAAGGTCGGTTGCGGTCTTCTCGCCAATGCCTGGGATGCCCTTGATGTTATCGGAAGGGTCTCCGCGCAGTCCTTTGTAATCAGGAATGAGTGCTGGCGGGAAACCGAAGCGGGCGCTCACTGCCTTCTCGTCGTAGAGAATCGTGTCGTTCAGTCCTTTCTTAAGGGTATAGACCTTCACCCGGCTGCCTTCAACCAACTGCAAGCAGTCCATGTCGCCGGAGGCAATGATGACTTCCACCTCTTTGTCGTCGCGAAGCATGTGGGCGATGGTGCCGAGCACATCATCAGCTTCAAAGCCCTCACGCTCATATATAGGTATGCAAAATGCCTTGAAAACATCGCGGGAGGTCTTGAGCTGTGCGATGAGGGCGTCATCCGTCTTCGCGCGCGTTCCCTTGTAGTCGGCATA
>JAGOSU010000011.1 GCA_018062165.1 Minisyncoccota bacterium | reverse complement strand
TCTGCCTCATCGAGAAGGTCATCGGCATCGTTGTAGTCCGATGAAGAGATGTTGGAGTCAGCAAGATCTTCGCGAGCTTCGCTTATAGCGTCGTCTGCGTCATCAAGTGCGTCCTCTGCATCGCCTTCGTCAGCATCGTCGCTGCCGCCGTTACCAAGCGCGAGTTCGCGTGCGTCATCGGCTGCGTCCTCTGCATCGTTGGCAAGATCAACTGCGTCATCCCACTCTTCGTCATCGAAGGCATCTTCCGCTTCATCAAAGAGGTCGTTTGCCTCTTCGAGAAGGTCCTCTGCCTCGTTGATGTCGCTACCGGATGCGTTTGAGTCGTCGATAGCGTTCTCGGCGTCATTGATGGCATTCTCAGCATCATCAAGTGCTTCCTGCGCTTCGTCCTCGTCTGCATCGTTGTCGTCATCGTCTGAGTCCCCGTTGGCGAGGTCCTTAGCCTCATCCGCCGCGTCAATCGCGTCGTTTGCGGCATCAACTGCATCGTCCCACTCCTCATCATCAAGAGCCTCGTTCGCGTCGTCGAGGTAATCCTCAGCATCAGCTACGAGCTCTTCTGCATCATCGATGTCAGAGCTCGATGCATCAGAATCATCAATTGCGTCATTGGCGTCATCAATTGCATCCTCAGCGTCAGCGATTGCATCTTCTGCGTCGCCTTCGTCAGCATCGCTACTGTCGTTATCGTCATCATCGCTGTTGCCCATTGCCTCATCGGAGTTGTCGGTCGAGGCGTTTGCGCTAGCGATTGCCTGAACGTAGCTACCGTTGAGGTATTGGGTGAAGGCATTGAGGAGGTCCTGAACGGCGTCCTCAAGCGGGCCGTCGTCTCCGTCCTCGTCAACGGCATCCTGGTAGGCTGCAACAGCCTCAAGGATTGCAACCTTTGCACGAAGTTGGTCGCTACCAACTATGACTGGAGGAACGGTGGTGCCACCACCAACCATTGCGCTGAACTTGGCGCGGGAAGCCGGGCCGAAGTTGCCGTTGTTCGTGACACCGTTTGCGGCCTGCCAACGTGCAACTGCAGCTCCGGTCAAACTTCCGTAGATGGTCGTCTCGGCGCCGGGGGCTCCAGGACCGCTTGCGGCAATCTTGTAGCCGTTAGCATTTAGGTACTGCTGGAGGCAGCGTACGTCCTCACCAGTCGTGCCTACGTAGAGGTCACGGGTGAAGGTACACGTTGCGGCGTGCGCCGTGTATGCCGGCCCAAGAGCTGCGTACGCGGAAATCGCGAGCGCGACGGCGGTAAGCACCGCCCCTATCTTTCTCATTATTACATTGCTTTGCATATCGATAATCGTATTAATCGGTTCGGATAAAGCACGCCCTGTGAACACTACATCAAAGATACCATGCAGAAATGGTGAAGGTTGCGTACACGGAGGGGAGAAAACGTTGGTGCGGGATAGGAGAATCGAACTCCTGCTCTCAGTTTGGAAAACTGATGTTCTACCATTAAACTAATCCCGCTTCAGGGGCGAGGATACCATAAAGGACACGTCTTCGCCCGCCCGTTCCCTTTTCTAGCGTATGGTGTAGCGTACGTTCATGGAAGCCATTAAGGAACTCCTCATTAACGGAGCGGTCCTCATTTTAGGTCTTATCTCATCAGCCCTTGGTATGGGCGAGGCGGTAGACCGCGAGGAGGTGGCTATCGCTCCCCCTCCCATGCCAGCCTTGGAGAATTGGAACCCTGGGGTGCATCCCCCGACTCTTGAGGAGGTCATCTACGAACTTCTACGGAGCGCCGAAGACACCATTGCGACTGACTCTTCCCCGTCTATCCCTCCACTCTCCTTTCCTACACCGTCCCCCGTGCGGCCTCCGGTAATAGTCGCTCCACCAGTTGTTATCCCTCCGACCAATACGGAGGTGCCATTGCCGGTAACCGAAGACCCTGGAGGTCACACCTCGACCACAGCTCTCCTTAAGGGTGCGCTCGTGAATATCATCTGCATCCCTGCTAAGGGCTATAACGTACAAGGCACCTCAGGCACGGGCGTGGTTATTGACTCTCGCGGCATCATCGTCACGGTGGCCCACGTCGCTCAGAACTTCCTCCTCGAGGACTTCCCCACTAAGGACGCAGGCAACTGCGTCATACGGACAGGAAGCCCTGCTAAGAACGCCTACGACGCTGAGCTCATCTACCTATCCTCCACCTGGATTGAGGAGAACCCGGAAACCATTGTGACCAGTCGTCCTAAAGGCACCGGTAAGGACGACTTCGCCTTCCTCGCTATAACCAAGAGCCTCACAGGCTCTCTCCCGGCGTCCTTTACGGCGGTGAAACTGGCTCCTGTAGGCGCGCGGGTTGCTGAGGGCGACAAGATTGTAAGCGGTTCCTATGGGGCAGAGTTCCTTACAAGCTCTGAGATACGCTCTTCCCTCTACCCCACCATCGCCTTTGGTTCTATAAAGGAGGCGTATACCTTCTCAAAGGTAACGGGCAACCCCGACATCTTCTCGGTCAACGCAGGTGCTGCTGCCCAGGAAGGTTCTTCAGGTGGCGGTGTCCTTGATGCCAAGGACCGTTTCATAGGGGCGATTACCACCCGCACCGTGCGCGCAGACCTCTCACTTCGCGACCTCCAGGCCATCACGATTGACCACATACGCCGCGAGTTTAAGCGGGAAACGGGCAAGGATCTTGATACGTATCTCTCAGGAAACACTCAAGCCCTCGTTTCAGGATACGAGGACGATGCTGCCAAGCTCCTCGACGTCATCAAGGAGGCAATTCACTAAGTAGTCGGGCCGCCGGGAATCGAACCCGGTCAGTCTGCTCCCAAAGCAGATGTACTACCGGTATACTACGGCCCGGTCCGCGCATCCTAGCACAACGCGCTTATTGAATACACATGAAGGACGCCTCATAAAAGACGACCTAAAGAAATCCTCTTGATATACAGCGTATTTAAGAGAAAAGAGGAATTCCTACACAATGTCTTTTTGTCCTTTATCCCCAGTATCCACAGAGTTATCAAGGTATTGAAAATGGCCCTTAGAGGGCCATTTTCTTCATTTCGGTGCGGCTAGGGAGAATCGAACTCCCATCTCGTCCTTGGCAAGGACGCGTCCTACCACTAAACGATAGCCGCAGTGGCTGGCACTATACCACGACGTACCAGCCTGCTTCCAGAGCTACTTCTTCGCTCGCACGCGTGCTTCCGGGGAGAAGGAAATATCTCGGGCCTTCCCTTTTTCGATGAGAACTTCCCTCGGAAGTTCACGGAGGTTGTAGACGGAAACCATGCTCATGCCGTAAGCGCCTGCATTTCCTATGGCGAGGATGTCACCGATTTTGGGGCTCGCAATTGTACGGTTCGTCGCGAAGATATCTCCAGACTCACACACGTTGCCGGCGATGGTGACGGTCTTCATTGGGCTCTTTCGGCTCACGTTCTCTATGGGGTGATAGGAGCCGTACATGGCTGGACGGATGAGGTGATTGAATCCTGAGTTCACTCCCACAAAGTTGTGCTTGCTCGTTGATTTAAGATCCACGACTGAAGCATAGAGCGTCCCAGACTCAGCCACCACGTAGCGGCCGGGCTCTAGAGCAAAGGTTGCACCAGGGCGCTCCATACTGAAGGCGTCAGTTAGCTTCGTGAACTCTTTTCCGAGAGCAGCTAAGTTAAGTGCTTTGTCTGTCGGCTTGTACGGAATACCAAAGCCTCCGCCGAAGTCTACGTGCCGCACGTCTGGGAAACTGCGTGCAGTTCTGAGAAGCTTGCGCACCGATCGCAGGAAGATATCGGCATCATTGTTAAGAATGTTGGAGCCAATGTGCTGCTCGACAGCAACGATTACGAGCCCGTATTTCTTTGCGATTCTGCGCGCAGCAGGAATGTCTTTCTCGCTAATGCCGAACTTGCTGTCAGGTCCACCGGTCACCACGTGGCGGTGGTGCCCGGTGCCGATGCCTTCGTTGATACGCAACGATACTTCCTTCGCGAGCTTATTGCGGCCCCAAGTTTCAAGCTGCACCAAGGAATCTATGTGCACGTACCCTGCATTCTTTGCAGCGAAGAGAAGATCGCTCTCCATCTGATTGGAACAGGTGTAGCTGATTGCACTCTTTGGGAAGCCTGCGGCCTGCCCTGCTCTGATTTCTCCAGGAGAAACGCACTCAATACCAAGACCTTCCTTTCGGATTACCTTGAGAAGCTCCGGATTACTGTTGGCTTTAACGGCATAGAAAATCTTCGTGCCGGGAAAGTATTTACGAAGGTCGCGGCAGCGCTTCTCGATGACGCTACGATCGTATGCGTAAAATGGTGTACGCAAGCGCTTAAGGGCAGAAGGAATCATTTGTCTCCATTAGTTATGTGCACTGTAAAGATTCGTGGCTCGAGGTCAGGAAATGACGTAGGAATACCGTGTATCTGTTCGAGAGATACGTCACCAAGGGATCGCAAGTACGTCTTGAATCGCTCGTAGGGGATTCTATCAATTACCTCCCCCTGCTTGTTGAGGCGGTGAACGGGCTGCCCGCTCTTAGGAGACGGGAGCTCGAAGTAGATAGGGCCCAACGTGTCCTCAACGTTCTTTCCGTCGGCATCAAGAAGTTGCAATGCGCAATCGTAGCGACTGTTTTCCGGCATCATACTCAGTACACTAATGCGCCCGTGAGGGAAGAAGTCGTCAGCGCGGAAACTCGTAAGGTCATGGTTCGCGTTGTGGAATACCCCATGCAAGGCATACCCAGCCGCGCTCTCGCGCTGTTTTTCCATATCTGTTAGACGTTCTTGGCGAGGAACGCCTAATCTCTGAATTTCTTTCATCGTTCCCTATAATTGCACGCGTCGAGTGCTCCCGCCAGGACTCGAACCTGGAACAACTGCTTCGAAGGCAGTCATGATATCCGTTTCACCACAGGAGCGTATGGGCACACTACCACATTGTGCTGATAGAATGCTTGCATGCAATTTAAGGTCCCCACTGAGGTACAGAGAGTAGCGGCAGGCCTACGGGAGGCTGGATTTGAGGCCTACTTGGTAGGCGGCTGTGTTCGGGACCTCCTCATGGATCGCCGCCCAAAGGATTGGGACGTAACGACCAACGCCACACCTGAAGATATTCAAAAGGTCTTCCCCGACTCCTTCTACGAGAACGATTTCGGGACGGTGGGGGTGAAGGTTGAGACTGAGGACCCTACCCTGAAGGTAATTGAGGTTACCCCCTACCGGACCGAAACCGGCTATTCAGATAAGCGCCGACCGGATGCGGTTGAGTTCGGACAGAGTCTTGAGGATGACCTTGCGCGGAGGGACTTCACGATTAACGCCATTGCGCTGGATGATTCTAAAGGACATTTGGTAGACCCCTATAAAGGACAAAAGGACATAGAGGCGAAGGTGTTGAGAACCGTAGGAGACCCGGATCAACGCTTTGAAGAGGACGGACTCAGGCTTATGCGTGCCATACGCTTTGTCGCAGAGCTTAACCTTGCCCTTGATGCCGACACTGCCGCCGCAATACAGCGAAAAAGCCATAATCTAGGCCATATTTCAAAGGAACGCATTCGTGACGAATTCGTAAAGATGCTCCTCTCGGACCAGCCAATGATGGGAATCGTTCTTTGTCAGAAGCTAGGACTGCTGGAATTCATTGCGCCTGAGCTCATCAAGGGCATCGGTATCGATCAGAACCAGGCCCACAGCTATGATGTCTTTGAGCATAATATCCGTTCCATGCAGCATGCGGCGGATAAGTGCTGGGACCTTGATTTGAGACTGGCTGCCCTGTTCCACGATATAGCCAAGCCCGATACCCGTAGGCGTTCTGAGGAGAAGAACGATTGGACGTTCTACGGACATGAGGTCGTAGGAGGCAGAATGACCAAAAAGGCCCTAGAAAATCTCAAGTTTTCACGTGAAACTATAGACAGGGTGAGCAAGCTTGTTCGCTGGCATATGTTCTTCTCAGACCCTGATCAGGTTACCCTTTCAGCCGTTCGCCGGACAATACGGAACGTCGGTGAGGAGAATATAGAGGATCTTTTGAACCTCCGGGTCTGCGACCGCATAGGGACAGGGCGTCCTAAAGAGCAGCCTTTCAGGTTCTGTAAGTACAAGGCAATGGTTGAGGAAGCTCTTCGGGACCCTATTTCAGTAGGCATGCTTAAGACGGATGGGAGCAGGATTATGAAGAAGTTCCACGTGGAACCGGGTCCACGGATAGGCTGGGTCCTAAGCGCCCTCCTTGAGGATGTTCTTGAAGACCCTTCTTTGAATACTGAGGAGTATCTAGACCTTAAGACTAAGGTTTTCCTCAAACTACCTGAAAAGGACCTAAGGGAGTTAGGGGAGTCCGGTCGCAAGAAACGGGAGGAAAAGGAGGAGGAAGAGCTACAGAAGATTCTCAAGAAGCACCACGTATCCTAGGGCTTTCACGTGGAACGTTTCGCGTGGAACAGGGTATAGAAAGCAAAAAGCCGTCGAACCTTGTTGAAGACCAAAAAATGGGGCAGGGGCTTTGTTGTGCGGTCTTCAGGAGTTTAGGTTTCCCGACGGCTTATTGTTTTTCCGCTTTCACGTGGAACCTGTGCCGAGCAGTTTTGTAGGGATACGCCCTAAACGTTGGCAGGCAGGGGGAACGTGGTGCTGGAAAGAAAGATCTTGAAAGAGCTGAGGCCTATGTAGAGGGTATGTCCTTTAAAGGACAGTGTAAAGGACAAGGGTGTGGATAGTGTCCTTTATGTCCTATAGCTCGATGGATACGGGGCAGTGGTCGGAACCCATGACATCTGCGTGTATTTGGGCTTTCTTCACTTTTGGCGCCAGCTTCTTTGATACGAAGATGTAGTCGATGCGCCACCCTACATTTCGCTCCCGTGCTTGAGCAAAATGGCTCCACCAAGTGTAGTGCCCGTTGCCCTCGGTAAAGAGGCGGAAGGTATCAATGAAGCCCCCGGCTATCATGGCGTCGATACCTGAGCGCTCCTCAGGAGTGAAGCCCTTCAGTCCAACGTTCTGCTTTGGGCGGGCAAGGTCGTCTTCGGTGTGGGCGACGTTAAGGTCCCCGCAAAAGACCACCGGCTTCTCCTCCTCAAGCCGCTTCATATATTCAAGGAAGGCAGGGTCCCACTTTTTATGTCGGAGCGGGATGCGGGAAAGGTCATCCTTTGAGTTTGGAGTGTAGACCGAGACCACCCAGATGCTCCCCGTATCGATAGCAATCACCCTACCTTCCTTATTGGGGTCACCGTACGGGTCAGTATCTAGGCCGTATTTCTTGCATATGTCAGCAGGGAGGCCGTTCACTACGTTGACTGGAGTAGCCTTGGTAAAGATGGCGGTACCGCTGTAGCCTTTCTTTTCTGCTGAGTGCCAGTACTCCTCGTATTCCGGGAGGTCTATTTCTGCCTGTCCTTGTTGGGCCTTGGTCTCCTGGAGGCAAAGGATGTCTGGCTTGTGTTTCTTGAGGAAGGGAAGGAAGAGCTCTTTGCGGTGGACCGCTCGGAGGCCGTTTACGTTCCAGGAAATGATGCGCATAGGCCTATTTTAGCAGTCCTTGACTTCCTGTGCTCAGGCCGAATACTGCGAGAAGAGCAAATTGTAAGGGGTACGGCCAGACGGCCGGACATTAATCACTAGGGGAAGCATATATGAATTATTTTTCGCAGAACAAAGCCTCTGCTGCACGCAAGCGCGCTGTAGCGATGCTTGCCATGTTGGTGCTCGTTGCACCGTACTTTCCAATGGAAGCGGCAGCGCAGACCGTTTCTGAAGAGGTACAAGTAGAAGAGACAGCACAGACTGCTTCAGAGGACGTATCATCTGAGGAAACAACACAGGATAGTGCCGCCGAAGAAGCGGTTGATACAAGCAGTGACCAGGAAAGTGACTCTGAAGGTCAGGACCAAGACACTACCAACCAGTCAGAGCTTTCGGAGCCAACAGATGCGGAGGCATCCGAAGATACGGCCGTCTCCGACGAAACAAAGGCACCTGAGGACTTGGTCCCGGTGGTAGAGGAGCAGGTGGCAGAACCCCCTGCTGACTTTGTTCAGGACGTAATAGACACGCTTGTTACCCCTATCATCACAGGCGTGCCAAGCAATGTAACGTTCTTTGAGAAGGTTGAACTTGGCGTTACGTATACCTATAAGAGTAATGACCAGGTGCAGGTCACCTTTACGCAGCTTCCGGAAGACCAAGGAAGTCTCTCAATTGAAGAGGTGATTCTGACCGATGAACAGGTTGAAGCACTCGGGGCCGTAAGCAAGGTCGCCTACGACATTACCTCCGACATGGAGGACGGAAGCTTCGCGTATGACCTTACGCTCCCGGTGCCAGCAGGGGAGACTGCCGCCCAGGTGGTCTATGCTGAGACACTCACGGAGTTGGCGGACAGCGCTACAACCATTGAGGAGGGGAAAGTGGACCTAACCTCTGAAGAGGCTGTGGTCGTCAGTGACCTCAACCACTTCACCATCTTCGTGGTGACCTCATTCGAGGAAGAGCAGACAACCGACCCAGAGGTGGAGTACAACGGCATTTGGTTTACCAACGGAGCCGGGGAAGAGGTTGAGCGTGTTCCTACGGGGACAGATGGTATTGCCTCAAGCGTCGGTAACTACCACGGCAAGATTACAGAGCAGGTATTCACCCGCTGGGGCGGATACACTTCTGCCTTCCCGGATGGTGGCTACGACACACGCGTAGATGTATATCTCGACATGGCGCTCGCTTCGGGCAGCGTAGACGAGCGTTTTGATTTCTCCTCTGCAATCAACACACCAGCTGGCAGTCATCGCCGCGACTTCATATTCAGCCTTGGCACGAACCCGGGCGCGGATGGGGAGTGGTTCGTAAGTGCAAGTAACAATGCTCCAGGATGGCCGGGGAACCCAGCTCGAAGTCCTGCAACACTTACGGACACGGGTTGGTACACACTTGAACACCAGTTCAGAGATGTTGGCGGCGTTCTCGAAGTTTCCCTCAACATTTACAAGAAAGGTGAATCCACTCCTGTTGGGAGCTGGACGTTGAGCGACCCTTCCGATGTCATCGGCTCAACCGTCGGTGGTAATCGGTACGGTTGGTTCATTGAATCTGATTTCGACTGGCTCGCAATCGACCAGGCAGAAATTGAATACCCAGCATCATCCGGCGCACTTGAGGTCATGGCGTACGAGTGTCCTTTCGGCACCACGGTCACGCGAATAACCAACGGTGTTGGCGGCACTGTTCCTGCCGGATGTCTCCCGAGGGAGAATGCTACCTTCGGGTATGTTCACGGCACACAGACTGATGCCAATGCTCCGTATCCAGAGCTTGGCGCACCTATTACTGAAGCCGGAGCAACCGACAGCAATGGTGAACTGTCTCTGGAAGTACCTGCAACCGGACGATACCTCGTCATGGAAACTGACGGCAGCAGTAACCAGCTTCCTGCGGCAGAAGTACTTGGACTTTATTGCCTTGGCGATGCTGATACGTCCGGTACCAACGACAACCAGGAGCTGACGTTCGTTCCTGAGGACGGCGCCGCCCAGTGTGTGGCCTACAGCATCGACGCAACAGGTCCAACCGTCCCGACGCTACTCAGCCCGGCAGATGGAACCACGCTCTACACCAACGTCTTCACCTTCACATGGGAAGCATCGACTGATGAGCTCTCCGGGCCGGTAACGTATGAATTCCACTCATCCCTTGATGGAACAGAATCCGATGGTGTTCTTACCAACGGACTATGGACCTCAGGTACTCTTACGAGCCCAAGCATTGATTCAAGCGGAGCACCCGACGGTACCTGGTACTGGCAGGTGCGCGCCCAAGATGCTGCAGGCAACTGGAGCGACTGGAGCGACATTTGGACTGTCACGCTTTCGATGATGACGAGCGCGATTATCAGCCCAACGGAGTCTGAGGTAGTAGACGGTACCGTGAACCTTCTCGCGTACTACGCTGACCAGAACTTGGACGGTAACGACTCTGTTCAATGGGCCGTACGGTCTGGAACCTGCACCGCAGGAACGGGAACGGTCTTCGGCAACGTAGACGGCCAGAGCACGCCGTTTACTTGGAACGGCAAAGACTTCTCCGCTTCCATCGACACGACGACGGTTGCGGACGGTTCGTACTGTCTCATCTTCAATCCGGTTGAGGATAGCGGTCACACCAACCAGCGCCTCACACGTCTCTTCACTGTCGATAACCCTGACACGACACCGCCCGCAGCGCCGGCCATTGTATTCCCGTCTGCCGAACAAATCTTCACGACCACGCCTATTCTCAATGACTGGACGGAAGTGACAGATGAAAGCGGCATCGGCACGTACGAAATTGCGTACGCCTACGATGACGGGCACACCTTCGGAGCAAGCACGTGCCCATCCGTTACGACTCTTGAGACCAAGACCGTTGGTGGCTGCCGCCAGACTACAGACACACAGCGCAACCACTCTCCTTCGCTTGCAGAGCAGGGAGGCGTGACCATCTGGGTTCGCGCAATTGACGGACTCGGGAACGTTGGTCCGTGGAGCAGCTCGATTCACTACTGGTATGACGTCACGGGCGTTGGCCCTGGAACACCTCCAACTCCAACCTTCTCGTCTGACACGACGGTAGTTGAAATGGCAGATCTCGCAGATGACTTCACCGAAGTCGCAGCCAACAGCTTCTCGCAGTGGTTCTTCTACAACGACGAGGATGACACCATCGACAGTTCACTTGGTTCGTTCGTTGAGGGCCCAGAGACCGCTCCGCTTGGCGACGGAAGCGCGCAGATGAGTGTCTCGGGAGAGCAGCGTCGCAATCTTGCAACGTATCAGTTCAAGGACGTGAAGCTTGCTGACATGGCAACACTCGAGTTCTCAACGTACTCGCAATCGACTGGCAACGGCTCTCCTTCGGCTGAGCGTGCAGCGTACTTGCAGTTCAATGTGGACTTCGCTAACAACGATACATGGCAGCGCCGACTCGTCTTCCTCCCGGGAGACAATGGCGCAGTTGTGAACGATGAGTGGCAGGCATGGGATGCGATTAATAGTGGAGACGCACTGTGGAGGTATTCAGGCTCACTGTGGCCAGCAGGCGTCGTAAGTAACGGCTCGATTCCGGGAACGACCGCACGGACCTGGGACGCCATCCTCGCTGACTATCCGAACGCGGAAACTCGTTCGACGGACTCTTGGTTCGGCTTCCGCATTGGCGAGCCGTATGCTGATGGATTCACCGGCAACGTTGACCAGTTCGTCATAGGTATCGTTGATGGCATCAACACGCACACCGAGACCTATGACTTCGAGCCGGAAACAGTTACGACGATTACACCTGATAGTGGTGGGGGCGGCGGAGGCGGTGGTGGCACACGCAACTTCGTGCGCGGAGGCGAGGTCGCTGGGGCAGAGACTGGCCCAGTTGAGGACCTCAACACCTTCATCACCAACCTCTTCGGCGGTAACACCGGGGGAACTGGTGCAACAGGTGGAGAGAACGGCGGTGAAGTTGCAGGAGCAACTACTACTGATGACGGCGCAGAACTTGGTAACGAGCTTCCTCAAGAAGTGAAGCTTGCGGCAAGTGCTGCTGGGTTCGATGTTTCCAATCCTTGGATCATTGCGCTCATCCTTCTTATTCTTGCTGGACTCGGCTACTGGAGCTGGAAGTCTTTCAAGAAGGCGTAAGCTTTTCTTCTCAAAAACCGCCCGGTGTTCCGGGCGGTTTTTGTTATACTGCCGCCACACATGAGCAGTACGTCTGAGATTCTCGAGCGAGATGCGTATGCGTCGGTGGCGTTTCCGCTCTCTCGCGAAGAGTTCGTTGCCGCAGCCAACACCTTCTTTGAGTTCCTCACGCTTTCTCAGGAAACCAAGAACTCTCTGTTCTTTCTCCGGGACCCTAATGACCCACAGGGAACAGAGGTGGGGTACGTGCGGCAGACAGGGGCGAAGGACGAGGAATATGGTTACAAGGATTTCAAAGAGTACTTCCACTATCATCCGGATGCTGAGACGCGCTTCGTCGACGTTGCGGCCAGAGAACCAAGGCTCCGGGCATTTATGGATGCTGCAGGGAAAATCTTCGGGCACGCTGAGGAGGCGGTGCAGGGAATTCTTACGGAGCTTGATACAGAGTTCCCTGGGCTCAAGGGTTCTTTTGTTTCTCCGACTCTACCGCTCGCGCGTGCGCTCAGGTTTCTCAAGTACGACGCAGCAGGGAAGGGGAAGTTCCTCGCGCGGGCTCATTACGATCGGGGTGGTTGCACGCTCGCTCTTGCTGAGAGCGCTCCGGGGCTACGCATAGGGAAGGATGACGCCAGTCTCACGGAGGTGGTGCACAAGGACCGCACTGCGCTCTTCATGCCAGGGTTTCATTTCCCAGAAATGACGGACGGCCGCATACCGGCAGCTTGGCACGACGTGGTGCAGGCGTCCGAAGACACGATTTCAGAGGATACGGCCCGTTGGGCTATTGTGTATTTTGTGAATGCCCGCGGACGTAGGTTGCCGACGAGTGCGGAGGTGCACCTACCGCTTCGGTAGTAAATTCACGTTACAATGAACCTATGAAAATCGTCATCACGAACGAGTCGGGCCTTACTCAGGAACATTTGGAGGAATTGCAGAAATTAGGAACAGTAGAAGTATATAAAGACACCAATAACGACAACTACGCCGAGCGAGTCGGCGACGCCGACATAGCTGTTATTGATTGCTTCCTTACCCCGGTAACCAAAGAACTATTACAAGGGAGTCCAGGTCTGAAATTCTTTTCAGTCAACTCAACAGGGTTCGACAAGGTAGATACGGAGGCCGTAAAAGCTGCAGGGATTTCAGCGTCTAACGTGCCAGGGTTCGCAACAGATTCGGTCGCCGAATTCGCTATTGGTCTAATGTTTGCTGCGGTGAGAAAAATTACTGAGGGGGATACGAGGTTTCGAAGCGGACTGCATGCTGTCGACCCAGGCACTCCTGAGGGGGATGAGTTCATGACTTTCAATCTCAAAGGAAAAACGCTTGGTGTCGTAGGGCTGGGGAAAATAGGTATGCGTGTTGCGGAAATCGGGAAAGGAATCGGTATGGATGTTATCGCCTTTAACAAAGACCCAAGAATGGTCGAGGGTGTGAAAGCAGCATCGCTTCCTGAGGTTATGGAGCGAGCAGATGTTGTCGTTCTATGCCTCGCTCTAAATGCGGAGACTACGGGCATCATCTCTCGTGAGCTTATCGATAAGATGAAGAAAACTGCTGTACTCATTAGCATCGCAAGTTCCAAACTCGTCGATGAACAGGCACTTCTTGAAGCACTTAACTCAGGAAGAATCGCAGGAGCGGGCCTCGACCATCCGAATGTGTTGTTTACGGAAGCAAAAAACACAGTTGTGGCTCCTATGCTTGGCTACAACACCCGCGAATCCGCAGAAAACATGGGCCACATCATCCTTGAAAACATCAAGGCTTTCGTCTCAGGTAACCCAGTAAACGTGATAAGTTCGTAATTAATTCTTAGCCGTGCTCAATAAGTGCGGCTACATCTTTTGCCGATCCAGGGACAAGCGTCCATCCTGAGCCTCCATGCCCGACATGGTGGACGACCATTTTATTGCCAGCAGCTTCTGCTGCGACCAGCACCCCCATCTTTCGTACCGGACGCTCACTCGCTATCTCACCAATATGTTCTGCGGCCGCGAATTGTTGGCGCAGCGCCTCGAATCCTTTGATATCAACGGACATCACTTCCTCAAACCGACGCATTATTTCCTGCTGCTCCTCTTCAGTGGGGTCAATTGTGGAGTATGTTCCTTCCTTAAGATAGAGACAGCCAACGATGAGGCGGTCCTTGGTTCTCGGAATCATGATGAAATCTTCTGCGCTCACAATCTCTTCAATGCCAGGATTCGTAAAGAGCATCATGTGGCCCTTAGTTGCCTCAAGTCCTAGGTCCTTTTTGAATATATCCCTAGCCCGAAGACCCATGCAGTTTATGAGGATGTCCCCTGGCAAATCGTAGAATTCCTCTTCACTCTCTATCTTACGGATAAGCAGTTTGCCGCCGAGTTCCTTGAACTCCTCCCGCATGGCCGCAAGCATTGCTGGGGAATTGACTTGGAAGGTAGTAAAGTCGTACCCCCATGCGTAGTGCCTCGGATTCTCTGGGATACCGTCAAATTCCTGGTTCGCACCCAGGGGGGCTGCCATCTCCAGGAACGAAGGGTGCATCCGCTCTTCGTCCGTCGTGAGTTCAACATTGCGTCGCCTCTTCATGGTGTTGCGATACCGAGCTGCAGTTTCGCGCTGCACGTAGGTATCGAGAGACTGCTCAATCCAGCGGAGCTCCTGATTTCGGTTCTCTTCGGAGGTGATGGGGAGCCACTGCATACTCGCAACCTCCGATGCGCGCTTAAAACCCGGAAGCTCAGGATTCGTGGCGAAGCGTGGGTCAAATTCCCTTGCCTCGTAGGCGGTGACACGGTGTCCTTTCTTGAGTAGCTCAATGCCGGTTTGCATGCCAACGACGCCGGCTCCCGCAACCTCAATCTGCGCACCTTTGCGCGGGCGTGATGTTTTGCCACTTTCGGTCATGTACGTATGGTACAGGTCTAGCCGCCTCTATGCGAGTCGGTATCTCCTATATGCCTGATGACTAACTCAGACCAAGACTCTTCCTAAATTTCTCAGAAAACCCGGGGTATCCGTCTATCCAGTCGAGTTTATCTTTTGCCGCCATAGCCTCAAAAAGCTCACTTTCTGGTTCTATAAGTTCCATAAGTGCATCAACTAACTTATCGTCCGCAAAGATTTCCCCAAATTCAGGATGGCGTGACATCATTTCCTCATATCCGTGAAAGATAGTTCCAATCGCGAGCGCTTCTGGATCGTTGGTCCTTGTATGGAAACGAAGGGAGGGCTTTTCTTTTGTTGTCTCTCCTCGTTTCATTTTGTCGCTCATTATTTTCATTCCTCGTACGAATGCTACAAAGCGCGCAGGCCCTTCTTGTTCCATTTCGACTTGTGTCGGTAACCGATTTCCTCCAAGAGCTTTTTGAAGCTGCAAAAGATTAACTAAGTGTTCTGGAACAGTGGTGGAAAGCGCGTTGTTTGTCTTTGCCACGAGTTCGTCAAAAGAACGGAGAAGCGAATCTATACGTTCAGGATTCTGTTTTGCCCATTCAAATAGGATGGGGATATTTTCTCTTTCTGAAAGGACACGGGCGGCAACTGTTTCAAGTGCAATGTGCTCTATTTTTTCGGCCATACCCCTATCGTACAACTTAACGGCTCTTTCCGTGAAATTTCTTATGCACCTCTCGCAGGTGCGCATCCGTCACGTGCGTATAAATCTGCGTCGTGTTGATGGACGCATGCCCGAGAAGCGCCTGCACGCTCCTTATGTCTGCACCGTTCTGCAGTAAATCAGTAGCGAATGAGTGACGGAGTACGTGCGGCGTTACCTTCTTTGTAATGCCTGCTTTGGTTGCGTACTTCTTCATCAGTAACTGAACGCCGCGGGGGGTGAGTCTCGTCGGGTCCTTCTTTCCTACGGCGCTGATGTTTACAAACAATGCTTCCTCCATATCTTTGCGGCCCTTGAGGTACGCACGCACTGCATCCTTAGCTTCTGGAGAAAGAAACACCACACGCACCTTATCTCCCTTACCGCGCACGGAAAGCTCATCACGAGTTAAGTCGAGGTCAGAATTAAGCGCGCAGAGCTCGGACACACGCAGCCCGGTGGAGAAAAGCATTTCAAGAATTGCACGATCTCGAAGCGATTTCTCGTCGGTGCCCACGGTCGCCTTCATCAGGCGGTCGAGCTCAGCTGAGGTAATGAGATCAAGCGAACGCTCTGGAAGTTTCGCGAGCTCAATTCGCTCAGGAGAAATGCACTCAATCTCGCGCTTACGCAGGAACTTAAGAAACGCTCGCAGCGCAATGAGGTAGTAGTTCTGGGTTCTACGTTTCATTGAGCCTGAGACTCCCGGCTGGCGGTTGAGCCACATGCGAAATTCCCGGATGTTGGATTCCGTAATGTCTTTCACACTCTTAATCCCCATCTGGGAGAAGTACCGAGTGAGGTAGTGGTCGTAGTTCTCGACCGTCTTTACAGCGCGGCCGCGCTCAATCTCTATGTATTCAAGGAACTGGCGCTTCAGGCTCTCTGCATCCATGTGGAAAGTGTAGCACTTCGCACAATATTGACGGATATGGCGGTGGAGTATAATGGACGCATATGGAACTACTCATCACCTTTCTCGTCCCGATTATTGTTGTTGTGTTGATGGCTGTTATTAAGCAGGTAAACCAGTACGAACGCGGCGTGCGTTTCACCATGGGCCGCTTCTCCGGCATCATGAACCCAGGTTGGAACATTATTATTCCTGTCTTCCAAGGCTTTCAGAAGGTGGACATGCGCACGAAGGCGATTGATGTGCCTGACCAGAACGCTATCACTCGCGACAACGTGTCTGTGCAGGTGAATGCTGTTATCTACTACAAGGTTGCGGATGCCCAGAAGGCCATCATTGAGGTGGAGGACTTCCGTTCTGCCATTTCCCAGTACGCCCAGACCACCATGCGTAACATCGTTGGCGAGGTCACCCTTGATGAACTCCTCTCTGGTCGCGACAAGATTGCTGACCGTATTCGCGAGATTGTGGATGCGGAGACTGATGCGTGGGGCCTCAAGGTGCAGAATGTGGAGCTTAAGGACGTTTCGCTCCCCGACAACATGCAGCGGACCATCGCCAAGCAGGCGGAAGCTGAGCGTGAGAAGCGCGCTGTCATCATCAACTCAGAGGGAGAGCTCGCAGCCGCGGAGAACGTCTCCCGGGCAGCGGCAATGCTCTCGGCAGTTCCGGGTGCGCTCCATCTGCGCACCCTCCAGTCCATCAACGACATCTCCTCCGACCAGAGCAACACCATAGTATTCACCGTGCCGCTCGAGATTCTCAAGGCGCTTGAGGGATTTAAGAAGCCGTAACGTATATAGCGTATGGACGAAACCGTACCCGAGAGAAACAGCACTGGCCCCACCCCCGAGGAGCTCCGGCCTAAGGCCGAGATGATGCTGCGGAACCTCAATCTCGCGCTTACGGACCTTCACCACGCGGACCCTAAGGCGCACGCTGCGGTGGTAGGAGAGGTGCTCATACCCATGCTCGCCTCTCACCTTGTTTCCTTCCATGAGATGCCAACAGGAACCCAGGAATCAGTACTCGCGGGGCTTCAGGACTTCCTTGATAAGGCCCAGCTAGGCGCCCAAAAGAAGCCCTAGGCCGTATTAGCCAACACTTGCGCTCTTTGTAAAGATGTGCTAGAATCTTCTTCATCATGCTTACCAAGCGCGTAAAGGCTACGACGGTTAAATCCGCCGCACGGCACGACACGGACACCGGTTCTGCCGATGTGCAGGTTGCTATTCTCTCTCGTCAGATTGACGAGCTGACCAAGCACCTCAAGAAGAACCAGAAGGACCTCCACTCACGCCGTGGACTCCTCCAGATGGTGGCTGACCGCCGTTCCCACCTTCGTTATCTCGAGAGGACTGACAAGCGCCGCTACAACGCGCTTATCAAGAAGCTCGGGCTCAAGAAGTAACGCACCGACCGCCCAAGGGGCGGTCGTTTCGTTTGGTAAGATGATGAGGGGTACCACCCTGTTTTAATACTAGTTTTCTACCTATATATGCCGGTTATCAAACACCCGGCGCAGCGAGTTGGGGTTTTCATAGATACGCAGAACCTCTACCACAGCGCCAAACACCTTTATAAGTCGCGTGTGAACTTCGCCAATGTCCTTGCTGAGGCAGTGGGCGGTCGTGTGCTCGTTCGTGCCGTCGCCTACGTTATCTCTACCGAAAGTGGGGATGAGACAGGCTTCTTCGATGCCCTGACCAAGATAGGCATCGAGACCAAGGTGAAGGGTCTTCAAATCTTCTCCGATGGAGCAAAGAAGGCCGACTGGGACGTTGGTCTTGCTATCGACGCAGTGAAGATGGCGCCTAAGCTCGATACCGTCATCATTGCCTCAGGCGATGGAGACTTTGTTCCTCTCATCGAGTACCTAGATATGAACGAGGGCTGCCAGGTGGAGGTTATCTCCTTCGGGCGCTCCTCTTCTGCAAAGCTTAAGGAGGCAGCACATGCGTTTACGGACATGTGTGAAGATCCAAAGCGCTTCACCATCACTTCCCGGGGGTAGGCGTGTACAATACGAAGTATCGTGGCAGATAACGCAAACGCTACATTCGGAAACCAGCGCTCCGCTCACGTGCGCACCTTCGCCAAAGACGTGGCG
>JAGOSU010000010.1 GCA_018062165.1 Minisyncoccota bacterium | reverse complement strand
GGAGAATCTTGCGGTCTGTGGTCGTTGCGATGACTGAGACAGTGTCCTGACGCCTCAGCTTCTCGAATGTAGCTTTCGTGCCATCAAAGAGTTCCTGTTCCCACTGGTACACATCGAAGAGCTCTCCCTCAAAGGCTTTCTTTGCATGCGGAGGAATCTTCTGATGACCATCAGGGCGTGGAATCATTGAAATAGCGTAGCATTTGAGGCCCTCCTTTGGTATCGTTGCCACTCGGGCAATTAGCTCAGCTGGTTAGAGCGTTCGCCTCACACGCGAAAGGTCACAGGTTCGAATCCTGTATTGCCCACTCACTTTCCAAGTTCTACGTCTTGTACCAAGGGGTATTATGTGGTCATAATCCTTGATATCCTGTGGCACTTCGGGCCGTAGTATACCGGTAGTACATACGCTTCGGGTGCGTAGAGACCGGGTTCGATTCCCGGCGGCCCGACCCAAGCTCACCCAAGCCCCCTCCGGGCTGTGCTACAGCTTCCTATTGACGTATCCGCCATATAGGGGATGCTGTACGGATAATCCATAAAAGATAACGAATCATCATGCCTAACGCAGCACTATCTAAGCCGATGACCCTCTCGCCTGAACTTCAGGCAGTCGTGGGAGCAGGCCCAATGCCCCGCTCTGAGGTCACCAAGAAGATCTGGGAGTACATCAAGAAGAACGACCTCCAGAACCCTAAGAACAAGCGGAACATCCTTGCAGACGACAAGCTCAAGGTCCTCTTCGGTGGAAAGGCAGAAGTAACCATGTTCGAGATGACGAAGCTCATCTCGCCTCACATGTCCTAACCCCTCTCTTGAGAGGTTACGGAAACCGCCCCTAAAAGGGGCGGTTTTTGTTAGGTATACTTCCTGCAATGGATAAGGATCCGCTTACTGAAGCACCACCTAGCCCCGAACCTATGCCGGATGCGTGGTTTGACGGGCTCTATGAAGGGAATGCCCGCTACCCTTTCACAAGCGCCTTCCCTACATTATTCATAACCGAGGCAGTGCTCGCCGAGGGGACCGAACCGGACATGGTGGGTATGAAGATTCGCAAGAAGCGATTCTCCGTATCGGAAGATCAACGCAATAGGTTCATGAAAGGACTTCGAATCATGCACGAACTTCATGGCGTTATGAAGGCACCCGAAGGTATGGAAGAGGCGCACGCAGAAGCTGTGCGCCGACGGTTCCCCAAGCATGTTCGCATCGTATCGAAAACCTTCACCCCAGAGGGTCTCGAAGCGCTTGCGAACGACGTCCTCAGGGATGTGCCTAAGGTGTTAGGGAACATGCATGTGGCGCTAGCGCATGACATTCAGGATGCAAAAGTGAGGAACGAGATTATCAAAGCATTCGTCACCATTGCCGCCGATGTCGCACGGCATAATCCCCAAATAAAGACATTGACCGACGCACACATTAGACGTCTTTCGATAATCTCAACGACGACCGGAATTTCCACTTCAGGCTCTGACCCGAATCGCGACGCTGACACAATTACGACACGTCGAAGCATCTTTGATACCTTCGAAGTAGGAATCGCGCATCGTCTCCGTGCACATCCGATGTTTAAGAGCTACACGTCGAACCAGATAGAAGCCCTGACTATCCAACTCACCAAGGAGTGGGGACCTGTATTCCAGATCTAAGCTATGAAGGGCAGTCGCAGGGCTTCCCTTTCAAAATCTCTTTCTGCCTAGCGGGGGAGTCGATGTAGCTTCGTTGTATCGCACTTCCCTTTGCCAACCGCTTATCAAGTGGAGACTGGTGGTTGTAGCCCCTCCGTAGCATTTCCTTTACCAGTGCCTCGTGTCGAGCATAGAGCGCCTTGGTCTTGCCTACCCACCGTAGCGTCTCAGGGTGTCGTGAGTACCCTCCCACGCCCTTATGTTTGGTCAGAATGTTCCAGAGCCCATGAAGCTCCCGGTGTTCACCAAGCAGGTGCTTGCGGCAGAGCGTACGCGGCGAAACATCCCAGACACGCATGTTATTTCTTCTTCTTTTCGAAGATGTATTCGAATACTGTCGAACAATCTATCAAGAGACCTACAATGCCGATGAACATTAAGAGAGCCAGCGTCCATTCTGGTACTGGGACTTCGGTGATGTACGCCCAAAGGGCAAATCCCAAAATGTACGTGAAGGTGAGTATCCCCAAGACGTCAAAATGTTCGGGTCGCATAGGTACAGTATGTCCTCTCTTTCTCTCTTTTACCAAACGAACAGGTGGGTGGACCGTACAGGATTCGAACCTGCGACCCCCTCATTGCAAATGAGGTGCTCTACCAACTGAGCTAACGGCCCGTGCCGGGGACTATAGCACATCTTTTAGAGTGATTCACCAGGTGTTCAGGTGACCTTTGGTAGGTGTACGCGGTTACACCCTACATATGATCGCCCCTACCGACGCCTTTATTTCCGTGCCGAGCGCCACCCGCCTGGGTGGGAAAGACCTGGAAAAGCTCGTAGACACCTTCCACACGCATAAGTTTGCGGTCATAAGCCTTGAAGACACCCAGAACCCAAAGGAGGAGCTCTTGGCGCTCGCACGCATATTCGGGAACGTCCTCCCCCATGATCGGGCAGATAAGGACGGAGTGGCGCCCATAACTCCTATGGAAGGGTATCAAGACTACCTAGGAACAACTTCGCAACCTCACTTCCCACATTCAGACGGTACATTCAACGCAGAAGCTCCCTTTACCGCTATTCTTTACTGCGTACGTCAGGCAAAGGAAGGCGGGATGAGCCACGTCATACCCGGACGTGCTGCCCATGAGTATCTTGCTTCTATGGATCCAGAGGGGCTCAAAGAACTCTACGCACCTGACGCGATGACGGTGACCCGCGCAGGAAAATCAGCTACTCGTCCAGTGTTTACTACGCACGGACCCCTTACACGCATTGCGTTCCGCTATGACACGGTCGCTAAGGTTGAAGTACGTCCGGAAGCACGCAGAGCCTTTGAGCTCCTTCGTGGGTTTGTGCGCGACCCCGGAAACATCTTTGAGTTCCGCCTTGAGCCAAATCAGCTCTTCATCGTCGACAACACGGCAGTTCTTCACGGCAGAACCGAGTTCGCCTCAAGCGAGCCGAGACTCCTCTACCGAGTGAACACTGACGGGGCTTCTCCTCACGCCCTACGCTACGGATTCACGCTCTAGCTTGTCTACCTTAGCAGCGACAATGAAGTCGTTCTCGGAAAGCCCTTTGATGGCATGGGTGGTAAGAAATACTTTCACCTTGCCCCAAGCAACAGTGAGGTCTGGGTGGTGCCCTTCTTCTTCGGCAATGTCCCCAACCTTATTTGCAAACGCGAGTGCCTCTTTGAAATCCTTGAACTTGAACGAGCGCTCAACTGAAGTGAAGTCCTCTGACAGAGTCCAATCTGGTGTATGCGTAAGAAACGCCTTGGCATCCCCTTCGGTGAGCTTTGGGACACCGCCTTCGCAGGCCACACACTTCATCTGCGTTAGGTCTTTCATACGGTCTTTCTCTTAAGTGCCAAATCGATGAGGTGCGTAAGAAAGTCTTGGAAGGACATGCCCACCGCAGCAAGCGCCTTAGGCAGAAGGGACTCTTCCGTCATGCCCGGGAGCGTGTTGGTCTCAAGGTAATAGATGCCGTGAGGTGAGACCATGAAGTCTGTACGGGAGTAGTGCCGGAGCCCGAGTGCCTTGTGAATTTTTCTAGCTGACTCCATAAGCTCCTTGGTAACCTTCTTCGGGAAAGGAGCTGGGCAAATCTCCCGAGACCCGCCACCATACTTCGCTTCGTAGGAAAAGAACTCTTCAGTAGGAGGTGGGACTATTTCAATAGGAGGAAGCACGTAATACTCCTCGCCACGCAACCCTTCGACCACACCCACCGTTGCTTCGCGACCGCGTATGCGCTCCTCAACAAGCGCGCCACCACCGCTTTGCAGTATGTTCATTGCCGCCTCAACCAATGGTGCGTGCCCGTGCGTCATAGCAATGCCCACCGAGGAACCGGACGCTACTGGCTTTACGACAACCGGTTGAAGGAAGGACTTTACAATTTCACTGACCGCCGCATCAATGTCTTCTTCCTTCTCAATGAGCCTGTAGCGAGGCGTGAGAAGGCCAATATCAGACGCATGCTCCTTTGCGAGCACCTTGTGCATAGCGAGCGCAGAACCCAGGGAATCAGAACCGGTGTAGGGAACGCCATAGCGCTCAAGAAGCTTCTGCACCTCTCCGTCTTCTCCCCACTCCCCATGAAAACCAAGCAGGGCGACATCAATACTTCGTAGTACTTTCTCGGGAGGGACCGGAATACCCCGCTCATGCCAGACTCCCTGTCGGTCTATGAAGATGTCTTTGGGTGTATGCCGCTCTCGACACAGGTTCTTGAGCATTGCTGCTCCAGTCTTAAGCGATACGTCGTGTTCTGACGATGGTCCTCCGCGAAGAATGCCAACTACCGTTCCGTGCATGTGAAAAGTATAACCCAGGCACCCCTAGAGACGTTTCCTAAGTACACTCCGACGAGCCCACCGATGTCTCCCGATAGCGAAGCGGTGCGCCTCAGAGTTTGCCAAGACCGCATCAGCATCCGTTATGCCGGCCCGAAGAGAGCCCATAACCTCACGAGGACGATGCTTATCGTCCTTCACCACCGCAACTACCGGAATCCCTACTCCAGCGAGCTTTAAAATCTCCTCAGCGGCCTTCTTGTGGGTCTTCCCACCATCTATGACAATTGCCTTAGGTAGCTGCCATTCCGGATGTCCTAGACGACGATTGAGAATCTCTTTAAGAGACGCTATGTCGTCATTGAGTGACTTCCCTCCGTACCCACGAATGCGGAAGGTACGATACGCCTTCTTCACCGGCACCGAATTTTCAACGACGACCATAACTCCAATAGCGTCCTTTCCTGAAAGGTGCGCAGTGTCATACGCCTCGATACGAGGGCTCACCACCTCGGTCTCTCGGTCTTCACGTATAAGTGAGACATCCTGCACATGATCAAGTGCAAAGAGTTGCCTGCGAATCTCTGCGGCGTCCTCAAAGCGCTCTTCCTTCGCTGCTTTCTTCATCTCCTTCTCAAGCGTTGCTTTCAACGTTTTCACTCGTCCCGAAAGAAAAAGCGAGACGTTTCGAATGGAGCGGAGATAGTCCTTCCGGTCCATACCGCGTGGGTAGTGACCTATCTGTCGATTGAACTCCACCTTCCCTTGTACATGCCGATTACCCTGACCAACAGGCCGCTCCGTATCGTAGAAAGGGAAGATACGTCGTATTAAACGAAGTGCTTCTCGAAGCTGATACCCGCTCGTGAATGGTCCGTGTATGGCGCGAAGTTTAATGCCATTTTCAAGTATCCGACTTCCCTTCATATCCAAATCTTTCCCGCGAATGGCAAGCACTCTCGGTATCTCCTCGTCCGTAATGACCGCATAGAGGAAGGTCTTATCGTCCTTGCCCATCGAGTTCCCGTGAGGATGGTACTCACGAATAAGCGCCGCTTCCTTCACAAGCGCTTCAAGAACAGTCGGTGTGACTTCAAAGGAAACACTCTCTGCTCTAGTAACTACATCAACTAAGCGAGGACCCCTGGTTGCAATCAAATCATCATCGAAATACGAGCGCACACGGTCTCGCAAGGAGGTGGCCTTACCTACGTATAACACCTTCTTCGCACGTCCTTTTCCAAGGGTAAAGAGATATACACCAGGCAGGTCAGGAAGATCGAGAGTCTTGAGTGCAGCGCGATCCATTACTTCTTCTTACCACGCTTACGGAACATCTTGTGGAGATAGTCTCCAGTATGGGAACCTTCGGTGCCAGCGACATCTTCAGGGGTACCCTTAGCGACTACCTTTCCTCCACCGTTGCCGCCTTCAGGACCGAAGTCGATGATGTGGTCAGCACATTTGATGAGGTCGAGATTGTGTTCAATAACGACCACGGTGTTGCCGCGTCGCACCAGCTCCTGAAGTATTTCAATAAGCTTCCTAACGTCCTCGTAGTGAAGGCCGACCGTCGGCTCATCAAGCAAGTAGAGCGTTTTCATCGTTATGGGACGATAGAGCTCCGAAGCTATCTTCACACGCTGTGCCTCTCCTCCAGAAAGCGTTGTCGCGCTCTGACCAAGCGTTAGGTACTCAAGGCCCGTTGAGTTGAGTGTTGAGAGTCGGTCGTTAATCGAAGGAATCTCTTTAAAGAACTTCTCCGCTTCTTCTACCGTCATCTCAAGAATCTCCCAAATGTTCTTGCCACGATACGTCACCTCAAGCGTCTCTTTCATAAAGCGCTTGCCGTTACAGACGTCACAGGTTACATACACCGTTGGAAGGAAGTGCATTTCCACTGCAATCATGCCGTTACCCTGACAGGCTTCACAGCGTCCACCTGCTACGTTGAAGGAGAAGCGCCCTGGCTTCCATCCACGCGCACGAGCTTCAGGAGTTGCAGCAAACAAGTCACGAATATGCGTCCAAGCTCCTGTGTAGGTTGCTGGGTTCGAGCGTGGAGTCCGGCCAATAGGAGACTGGTCGATAAGAACCGTGCGTCCTACATACTCAGTCCCGGTAATAGAAGAGATATGCATGGGCTTTGCCTGACGACGCGCCATCATATTGGCTACGTTCTTATGCAAAATGTCGTAGAGGAAGGTCGACTTCCCTGAGCCCGATACTCCAGTTACCGCAACAAGTTTGCCGAGCGGAACCTCAACGTTGAGGTTCTTGAGGTTATGGAGCGTTGCGCCACGAACTTTGATAGAGCCTTTCTCGCTTGTCCTGCGCTCTTCTGGCACTTCAATCTCTTTCTCTCCACGAAGATACGAAAGTGTGACTGAACCAGAGTCGTTCTTGGGAGCGGTGAGAAGCTCATCAAGCCAGCCATGCGCCACAACCGTTCCGCCGTGGACTCCCGCGCCAGGGCCAATATCTACGATGTAATCAGACGCATAGATGGTGTCCTCATCGTGTTCCACCACGAGAATGGTATTCCCGAGCTCTTTAAGCGTTAGCAACGTCTTAATAAGACGGTCGTTGTCCCTCTGGTGGAGACCGATAGTAGGCTCATCAAGCACATAGAGCGCTCCCACGAGCCCCGTACCGAGCTGGGAGGCAAGTCTGATGCGCTGCGCTTCCCCACCAGAAAGCGTTGCGGCAGAGCGGTTGAGCGTCAGGTAATCGAGCCCGACGTTCAACATGAAGTCGAGACGGCTCGTGATTTCTCGGATGATGGGGGACGCAATCTCCATGCGCATTTCTGAAAGCTCGAGGCCATCCATGAACTCCTTTGCTTCGCGAATAGAAAAGTTAGTGAAGTCCACCACGTTCTTACCGAGCGTCTTGTCTTTCGTGTCTTTGAGGTACACACGAAGTGCTTCGGGGCGCAGACGCTTCCCTTCACACACCGTACAAATCTCCTCAGAGAAGAGAGATTCAGTTCCAAGACCATTACAGTTCGGGCAGGCGCCGTACGGACTGTTAAAAGAAAACAGTCGCGGTTCTACTTCTGGGAAGGACGCCCCATCCTCTGGACAGATGAACTTTGCGGAGAGTGTTTCGATACTTCCATCTGCGTGTCCAATCTTTACAAGTCCCTCTGCTTCCTTAAGTGCCAACTCAAGTGCTTCTGAAAGGCGTTCGCGAGCAGCGTCCGGGCTCTTAGAAAACTCAGACACAAAGATGGTATCTACCACCGCATCGATGTCATGACGCTTGTTGCGGTCGAGCACTACCTTCTCGCGAAGCGAGTGCACTTTGCCGTCGATAATCGCCTTCTCGTATCCTTTACCGAGGAGATCGTAGAGGAGTTGGTAGTACTCTCCCTTGCGGCCCACCACCATCGGAGCGTGAATAGTGACAGTGCTGCGATCAAGCGACA
Source organism: Minisyncoccota bacterium (assembly GCA_018062165.1). Lineage (GTDB taxonomy): Bacteria > Patescibacteriota > Minisyncoccia > Phycocordibacterales > Phycocordibacteraceae > C7867-001. The sequence continues at coordinate 10,690 of JAGOSU010000010.1, read as the reverse complement.
CTCCCATCACTTCGTCCTTCTTTCCCTTGTCTGTCTTTTCGGAAACACGTCGCATGATGAGTCCAAGCATCTCTTCCTTGGAAAGCTTCTCAATGGGTACGTCATGATTCACGCAGTACGGCTGGCCAGCGCGGGCGTAGAGCACGCGCAGGTAGTCATAAATCTCCGTCACCGTTGCAACAGTGGAGCGTGGGTTATTCGAGCGACTCTTCTGATCTATAGAAATGGCAGGCGAGAGGCCCGTAATTTCATCCACATCAGGCTTCTGCATCTGGTTCAAGAACTGACGAGCATACGCAGAAAGACTTTCGACATAGCGGCGCTGACCCTCAGCGAAGATGGTATCGAAGGCCAGTGAGGACTTTCCAGAGCCTGAAAGGCCCGTAAGCACGGTCATGGTGCCTCTCGGCATCTTCACCGAGAGGTTTTTGAGGTTGTGGGTGCGAGCCCCCTTCACGCTGATCCAGTCTTCGCCGGTAAACTGCTCGTGGGACTTCTTTTTAGGTGTCATTGGTATGGAAAGCCCTGTCCGTGGCGGGACAGGTACGAAGTGCAGTATAACACAAAGCCTATTTCTCAGGCTTTCGCTCAAACAAGAGATCGTCTGGAAGCCTGAACAGGCCTTCATCATTCTCCTTCTGCTCCATGAAGTGTGCGATAAAACCAACAGAGCGCGGAATAACGAAGAGTGCATTAAAGAACTCAGCGTCAACGAGTTCCTGAATCTGCTTGTCGTCATATCCTTCACACTCAGCAAGTATGTCGAGCATCAAGGAAGCAATAACGCCGTCGACGTTCAAGATAAGCGAACCATTCTTTCCCGTCGTTACTTTCTCCACTTCACGTGCAAGGTCGTAGTGAGGATGCGCTTTCAGAAGCTCAGCAAAGGTCGAAAGAGCTGCGACACGAGGGTCAGGAAGTCCCACACGATACTTGCGATGCCCGATACCAGAGATAACCTTCCCTCCCTTAGTCGAGGCCTCTACGAAGTCAGAAGCCACCTGTCCTGACGCAACGCCCGCCCTCCAGGTGCGTGCCGCCTCATTAATAGCGCCACCGAAACGGGGACCAATAGTAAGCAGACCCGATGCAAGAGATGAGACGAGGTCTTTACCTGCGCGTGCAGTCACCATCGTGTTCACTGCACCAGAAACATGGCCTCCATGATCAATAAGAAGCGTGAAGATGGCCTCCGCATACGCATTGGTAACAGGGGACTTGGCAGGAGCACCAAGGAGCGCCGCAAGAGCTGACGACGCAAAGGTTCTGTCGTTCTTGACCAACTGCCCATCAGAAACAAAGGTTGGCGCCTCCTCGAGGTCCATGACTTCCCTGGTTGAAAGAATGCTTTTCTGTCGGTCCATAAGCGTTTGTGTATCGATGATGGTATCACTAAATTCCTCCTCTGGGAGACTCTTCATGGCTTCCAGGAACTCCGGAAAGGTGTCGGGGGCGACGACGCCAACTTCCCTCAACGCCTCGCGCTTTGCACGTGCACTTTCATCCTTGTGGGCAACAAGTGCTTTGGCGTGTCCGAACTGCATGTGCTCATCAAATGCCTCATCAACAATACCGGCGATGTACGCAACCACCGGCTTCGTGAGTTTCTTTGCTTTTATAAGTTCTACTATCTCGTATTCGTCGACTCCCCCAAGCTCACCGAAATACACGATGCCTTTCGTCTGTGCATCTGCCTCGGCAAGTGCGAGCACATCCCCAAGGGATGAGACTGGGAACCTGTCCCCACCAATGCACAAGGAGAAGGAAAGTCGCTTCCCTGCAGATGTCACTGCGCGAATCAGCTCACTAGTCATACCTCCTGAAGTTGCGACAACGGTTACGGAGCCTGGAGTCGTAAGCTTGCTTGTCGTAATCTGTGGAATATCGACTCCCCCAATTGCCCCAAGTTTCAAATGCCCAGGCACCAATATTCCTACACCTGAAGGTCCGGCAATAAGCTTCTTCCCACCAAAGCGTCGCATGAGCTCAAGCGCATGTGCTTCCGGAACGTTCTCTGCAAAGAGATGCGCACCGAGCGCCTCAGGAAATGTTTCAAAGAAAGAAACCGTGACGTCAAAGGCGCGACGCCCAGACTGCAGGTTCAGCAGGAAGCGAACATTGTCGTTCGGTACCGATGCAAAATCTTTATAACAGGGGACGAGAATCTCCTTCTGCCCCCAGAAATACTTCTGAGCCTTGCGAGCCCCCGTCACAATACCGATAACCGAACGTTCTTTACCGGAAAGGTAATCGAAATCAAGCATGGACTGCACGATGGCGGGATGGTTGCCCGCTACAATAATGCCTCGCTCCCCGTTTCTAATGGCGTCAAGTATGGTCATGCTTGTATGAAGGTAACAGCATCATCCACTGCGCTCGTAATGACCGCGCTTGAGCCGTGTATAGCCCCTAGAAGCCCTTCCTGCTCGAGGAAGGCCTTCATATCAGCGAGTCCTTTAGCTTCATTCGGACCGCCGCGACGTATAAACACTTTGATTCCCGCCTTCTTCAACGCACCAGACACTTCCGCAAGAGCGTCACGAATACCGGCAAAGGTCTTAGCGACATCAGTGAAGTTTGCTACTCCTCCAGCAATCACCAAGGCCTTCTTGGGAGCCTTAGACGCTAACAAGAGCGAGAGCACCTCTTTGGTATAGAGATACGTTTCCTCCCGCGTCGGGCCACCACTGTATTCTCCATAGTTACCAATAACCTCTCCTTGACCAAGAAGTGCCGCTTCGTCTGCAATGACAATTGAACCCCCACCACCGGATAGCAAAAAGAAGAGCGAGCCGTCTTCGTTCAAAACGGAGAGTTTGAGGGAGGCAGGGGTTGTCTTTTGAAGAGCGGCAACGTTTTCTTCTACCTGATGCTTTGCCTTCCCTTCAACGATATCTGCTTCAGTCCAGGCGCCTTTGACGAAAAACTCCGCAGCACTGTCTACAAGAACCGCAGCATCAAGCAGGTGCGCTTTCCCGTCTTTGATAACAAGAGGATTTATCTCCAGAAACGCGAAGTGATTCTTCTCGAACGTATCGACAAGTGAGGTAAGGAATTCTTCAGGCAACCCAAGTTCTTCTGCTGCTCCCACCACACTCTCGGTAAGAATTATGCTTTTTACTTTCTCAGGGTGTTCTTCAATCTCGATACCGCCTTCCTTGGCGTGAAGCAAACGAATACCTTCGCGCACACGCTCAAGCGAAAGGTACTGTTCCTCAGACGCTTCGTGTGGAAGCAGAGGCTCCGCAATAAAGTTTGAGAACCCTTTCGTCTCCCATTCAGCAACTGCCGGGCCAATCTCCTGGGCCGACACATTTACCTTCACCAACCCTTGCTTCATGCGCTTTTTGATTCCTTGATCCACCTTCACCACCCATGCGCCTTCAGGCATCGTGGCCGTGGAGGATTGAAGAGAAACACCTGTGTACTCCGTACCGAGTATGAGTGACTTCGCACGAAATTCCGTAAGTTTGACGCGCGACATGCTATTCGGTTTCAGCCATGACTACCCGGGTGTCTGTCGATTCTGGACGCTCCCTAAGCCCCATGAACTCTGAAAGCTTCATGCTCCCTATATTAGCCCGATCAGTAATGGTCCAAATCTTGGCATCGGGATATCCTTTTCGATATTCCTCAAGTACGAGCTTGCCGAAGCCTTTCATGAGCCCTGCGCCACGATACGCGCCATAGGAGCGAAATGAAATGGTATGCCATGTACCCGCATCAAGCGTACGCTCATCAACTCCCTGTTCTTCTTTAGAAAGATGCTTTGCGGAGTCACGTCCAAGCGGTTTGGGTCCAAGCCACGCAATGGCCGCGAGGTCTCCATTCTCAGCATCAACAAGTGCAAATGGTGTACGCTCTTTCGAGTACCAGTCTTCGTACGAGCCTTCGCCAAAGCGTTTGTAGTCGGAGCTGTTCTCCTGAAGTTCCGTGTCCGAAAGATCAAGCGAGCGCTCCTTAAGCTTCCCTGCAAGCTCACGGGAAAGGCCAATGATGGCTGTAAACACCCTGCCGTCACGGCTAGTAACGGTGCCTATTTCGCGCGAGGCGTAGAGGGGGAGTGGAAGGTCCATGAATATAAGGTAGCAATCGAAGGTGGTTTGTCTATGAAAACCTGTCCTACGGGAGGGAAGTTACGCCCCTGAAAGAGGCTTACGCTTTCTCCCCTTCTTTCCCCGCTCTTTGGGGTCTGCCTTCCCTTCAAGGGCATAAATCTCGTCACGGATGATGGCTGCGGTCTCGAAATCGAGTGCCTCTACCGCATCTGCCATTTCAGTCCGTTTGGAGGCTATAAAGGACTTGGGGTCCTCTTTGTAGAGCTTCTGATCAAGCGCCAGCATCTCATGCACGGTCTTCTGGTGCTCTGTGCGCATGGAAGCTGCAATATCGTGAATCTCCTTCTTGATGGTTTCAGGAGTAATGCCGTGCTTCTCGTTGTACGCCATCTGTACCGCACGCCGACGATTCGTTTCCCCGATGGCACGCTCCATTGAACCCGTCATAACGTCCGCATACAGAAATACCTTACCGAGTACGTTACGAGCTGCGCGGCCAATAGTTTGGATGAGTGAAGTTTCTGAACGCAGGAATCCTTCCTTATCCGCGTCAAGAATACCCACCATCTCAACCTCAGGAAGGTCGAGGCCCTCGCGAAGCAGGTTCACGCCAACGAGAATGTCGAACTTACCACGACGAAACTCAGTCAGAATCTCAATACGATCGATAGTCTTCACATCACTGTGAAGGTACTCAGCCTTGATTCCTCTCTCTCGAAGAAATTCTGCCAAGTCCTCAGCCATCTGCTTGGTAAGGGTGGTGGCAATTGCCCTGCCGCCGCGCTTGATGACGGTGTCTGCCTCATCTATGAAGTCAGCAATCTGTCCTTTGTACTCCCCACTTTCAATAATGGGACGCACGACAAGCTCTGGGTCAATAAGACCTGTTGGACGAATAATCTGCTCCGTAATCTGGCCCTGAGGCGGCACTGAGTGTTCGCGCTCATACGTGCTTGGGGTCGCAGACGTATATATCACCTGCCCGATGCGCTCTTCAAACTCCTCAAAGCGCAGCGGACGATTGTCGCGAGCAGAGGGAAGTCGGAATCCGTATTCAACCAGATTATCCTTACGAGAACGGTCTCCTGCGTACATGCCACCAATCTGCGGAACGGTCACATGCGACTCATCAATGATGGTGAGGAAATCGGCTGAGCCATCCTTTTTGTGTGGGAAATAGGAAAGCAGTGTGTGCGGCGGCTCCCCTGGTGCGCGGCCGTCAAAGTGTCGTGAGTAGTTCTCAATACCGCTCGTGTACCCAAGCTCCCGTATGAGCGCAATGTCGTGCAGGGTCCGGCGCTTCAAGCGCTCGTGCTCAAGCGGCTTCTCTTCCCGTTTAAACTTCTCAAGCTGTTCATCCAGTTCTCGCTTGATGTCCTCTATTGCTCGATTCCGTTCTTCCTCATTGCTCACAAAGTGTTTAGCAGGGAAGACAAACAGGGAATCCGGCTCCCCTGTCTTAGCCCGAGACACAGGGTCAAGGCATTCGATTCGAGCTATGAGCGCGCCATCAAAGGTAATGCGGTAGATAGCCCGCTCGTTAACCGGCATGAGTTCTACTGCGTTCCCCACCGCTCGCAGCTGCCCCGGCTCAAGGTCTGCGTTGGTGCGCTCGAAGTAGATGCCCACGAGCTTTCGAATGAGCGCGGCGCGGTTCTCCTCTTCACCCACCACCAACTTCACGTGCACCTTCTCGTACTGCTCTGGAGAACCAAGACCGTAGATAGCAGAAACTGATGCCACAATAATGACATCTTTGCGAGTAAGCAGCGCCTGTGTTGCTGCATGACGGAGTCGGTCAATCTCTGCGTTAATCTGTGCCTCCTTCTCAATGTAGGTATCGGAGTGTGCGATATACGCCTCCGGCTGATAGTAATCATAGTAGGAGACAAAGTAATGCACCGCGTTCTCTGGGAAGAACTCCCGATACTCCTGAGCAAGCTGAGCAGCGAGCGTTTTGTTGTGTGCAAGCACCAGTGTTGGCGTATCAGCGTTTGAAATGACATTAGCGACCGTGAAGGTCTTTCCTGTTCCCGTAGCGCCAAGAAGCGTTTGGTGGCGTAAGCCGTTCTTGAGACCCTTGGAGAGTACCTCAATAGCCCGAGGTTGGTCTCCAGCGGGCGGAAAGGGAGTGTGAAGCTTGAAGTTAGGCATAGTAGTCGCGCATAAAGTCTGCCCGATATGCATCGAACGTACCATGAAGAAGCGCATCGCGCGCGCCATCAACAAGTGAAAGTATGAAGCCAAGATTGTGCATGGAGGCAATAACTGATCCGAGTATCTCTCCTGAGCGACACAGATGCGAGACGTAGGAGCGAGTAAAGCCTTCTGTGCCAGGAATAATGGTTTCTGGATCTAGTGGACCAAAATCATTTTTAAACTCTCCATTGCGCAAATGCTTGATTCCACGCCGTGTGTAAATAGAACCATGTCGTCCGATGCGTGTAGCGGCAACACAATCAAAGAGATCGAGACCTTCCGCAATGCCTGTAAGCAGGTCCCCCGGCTCCCCTATGCCAAGGAAATGTCGAGGCTTCTCTTCCGGAAGCTCTGGAATGGCAGCTTGGAGTGCCCCTGCCATATCTTCCTTACTGAAGGAGCCTCCAATCCCAAAGCCATCAAAGTCCATACCTGCAATTTCGCGCGCGCTTTCCCTTCGTAAATCTTCGTAACGACCTCCCTGCACGATTCCGAAAATACCTTGTGTACGGTTGGCCGCAAGATTATGACGATGTGTAGCAAGTGAGCGTGCCGCCCAACGATGGGTGCGATACATAGCATCTTTCTGGTAGTCGTAATCTGCCGTTGGTGAAGTGCACTCATCAAAGGCAAAGAACATGTCGGCCCCTAGGGCATGCTGTATTTCAACTGAACGCTCTGGTGTAAAGCGATGCAAGGAGCCGTCCAGGTGGGAGGTGAAGGTAACCCCCTCTTCGTCTATAATGGCGAGCTGCCCGTGTTGGCTTTGTACCTCTTCATCAAATACAGTTACTTCTTGAGAGTGCGCGACTTCTTCTCCAACGGCAATCTTCGATATGGTCTTTCCAAAAGCTGCGCCCAAAGAAAATACCTGGAATCCTCCCGAATCAGTCATGGTGGGTCCCTTCCATCCCATAAATGCTCCAAGGCCTCCTGCCGCTTTTACAGTCTCTTCACCAGGTTGTAGATACAGATGGTAGGTGTTTGCGAGCACTACCTGTGCGCCAAGCGCGGTGAGAGCCCCGGGAAGGATTCCCTTTACGTTCGCTTTCGTTCCTACTGGAACGAACGCTGGTGTGCGTATAACGCCGTGCGGAGTACGGAGCGTTCCGACACGCGCTCGATTAAAGCGCGTGTCTATTGAGAAGGAGACTGGTCTTTCGGCCATATTCCTAGCAGCATACTATGCCGCACGAAACTTAGAAGGTTGGGAACGGTGAGGCGTAGTTGCGAATGCGTCTTCCCCGCTCTTTATCAACATCAGAAAACGAGAGGGCTGGGTCGCCACCCACTCCTTTATTGTGCTTGTTCATAATTCCCGGAATGTCCTGTGCAGCACTCTTAAGTCCCTTCACCACGTTACCTCGGTGCTGTTTAATTCTTTCCTGAAATGCGTTAGCGAGTGTTTGTTCACGAAGGGTAAGCGGACCATCGGTCTTCTCCTGGAAGACAAAGCGGGCAAACATCGCTGAGGCACGCTCAGGCGAGGGGTTGCGCCTCTCTATACTCCTAAGGAAACTACTGAAGTTCTCTTTACCTTGAGAGCCTCCAAATCCTTCAGGCTTCTTTGTTCCTATTTCCTTACGGTAATTCTCCGTTTTCTCGCGATACTTTACTTCCTTAGGATCAAGCGCTACCGGTGTTGCTGCTGCAGGTGCGCCCTTTTTGTGTTCTGCAAGCTTTGCAGCGTTATCAACTCTCGCTTGCGCGTCTTCCACCGCCTTAATAAGAGTGCGGCGTGGCATAGTCTCCAAGTTCTCCTGGCTAATCTTCACGCCAGCGCGCTCCATGATTGTTTGCATGACTGGAGTTGGGAGTGGCCACTCCACTCCATATTCATCTCTAAGCCTCTGCGAAAGTTGCTGACGCTGCATCTCCATCTTCATGATGTCTCCCCCTTCTTTCATGAGGTGATCAATCGTGTTGCGCTCGTTGTTCCACTTTACCGCGCGGTAGGCGAGCGAGCGTTGTTTAATCTGACCAACAAGAATGCTGATTTGATTTTCAAGTGCCTCACGATTACGTGCGTGTTCTGCCTCCTGTTCAGGAGTCACCATGAGGGCCGTGTAGGGAAGGAACACTTCCTCATGGAGCTGCCTCTTATATGTATCTTTCTCCTCCTCGGTACTTGCGCCCTTTACAAGCTCTATAATTGCAGGCGCACGAGACATGATTTTCTCAGCCTCTTCAAAGTTCTTTGACTCCCGAAGCCACTGCTTAATTTCCTCCAGCTCTGGCTTTGTGCCGTTCACAGCCAGAACTTCAGTTACGGTCTTAGCGGTAGCGGCAATGCGCTTTTCCTTATCAGCTTCAGTCTCAGGAGACTCTCCAGGCGTAGCAGTAGGGACAGTTTCAGATTTCTCTGCAGAACCTTCTGGTCCCGGCTTAGCATCAGGCTTAATCTCAAGCCTTTCTGCAGGTTCTTCTGACCCCGACTTGGCAGGAGGGTTAGGAGTTTTTTCCGGAGCGTCAGCGGGGAGGCTTCCAAAGCCTAGAGGGGAGTATTCTCCAGCCATTTCCATAAAATGAGCAGTATCAACTCCCTTTAGAAGCGAATCATCGACGATGGTTTGCCACGTTGCCTTCCATTCCTCGAACACTTTCTCGTCCTTTTTGGCCTCGGTAGCATTGCTGATGAATGAGAGAGCCTCAATTTGGTCAGCCATCTTTGCATCCTCCTCAACGAGGCCATCAAGTTTCCCATCCGGATTCAGCAACTTTTTTGCTTCCCCGAAAGTGTGCTCGGCCTCTTTTCGTCTTCCTTGTGCTTTGTTGAACGCCAAATATTCGCTGGTTCCCCCAATACCGAGCGCGGTGTCAGGCATTGCCGCTGTCCTCCAGTTTGGATACTTACTTGCGTCAATACCTTTATCTTTGAGCAACTTCTCTACTTCTGCCGCTGCTGCTTCCTCCTCGGCCTTAGCTGCCATAACCGGCGCTGCAGCTTCCTCAAGCTTACGAACCCGGTCCATTCGGTTTTTGCGGTCTGCTGTAATTATCGTCTCAGCATCCTTGAGGAACTGAACCAATTTATCCGTACCTATCTTCTCTCCTTTGTTGAGTTTTATACCCTTGAGCTGCTGCCATGCCTGGAACATGGGTTTAGATGCCAGATCGTATCTGGTAGTAAACTTGAGAACATCCCGCTTTTTATCTAGCTTTGCAGCCCCCACAGTCATGCGCCTACCGAACACCTCTTCGAGGCGTCCAGCGCGTTGCTTCTCTCGGCTTTCCCCGCTTTCGACTTTTTCTGGTCTTTTGGCCATAGCGAGGTACAGGCGAGATTAGGAACCAACCTTTACGAGCTCAACCTGGAAGATAATTGTTGCATTAGCAGGAATAGGACCGTATCCGGTGCTGCCGTAGCCAAGTGCTGGAGGAATGATGAGTGTGCGAGTACCACCTTCTTTCATGCCCACAATGCCCTGGTCCCAGCCAGCGATAACGCTACCTGCACCGAGTACAAAGGTGTACGGACCACCGTGATTTGCGGATGCGTCAAAGACGGTACCGTCCTCAAGCATTCCCACGTAATTAACAGCGACGGTGTCGCCAGTCTTTGCCACTGCGCCAGCTCCCTCTACTGAATCGGAAATGCCAACAGCGTTCTGGTCAGATGGAGTTTCGGTCATAGGGGTGGTTTCGAATGAGAAGAGATTAAAAATTGTAGGTCCGAAGAAGAGGAACACGAGCGCGATAGCCACTGCAAGGGCAATCGCTATGCCAGTTGGGGTTTTCATTGAAAGCTTGGGTTTATGTAAGTATGTGACCAGTATAGCCTCGTCCTGCCTAGACGCTCGCCCGCACCTGGGGACTTCATGAACGCGAACTGGCTCTAATTATGATACTTCCCTATTATTTGTCAATACTAGAGTACCTCCATAATGTCCGTAATGCGGGTACGACAGGTGCGAAGCATGCTACGCAGAACGTTATCACGCTCACCACGCTCCATACCCTCAAGATAGCCAGGAAACGCTTTCGCTATTCCAACTGCGTCAAGCGTCGTAAGTCCTTCGTTCACCATATCGACGAGGGCTTTCTCGACTTGAAGATAGGGGGCATCCTCAAAAAACGATTTCTTCGGTGCCTTGAAACGACTATCGTGGAGTCCTGCAAAAATCATTGCATTCACAAAGCCCTCAACACTTCCTCCTTCAGTGTCGAAGTGCTCAATCGTACTGGTGAGATACTCTTTAACCTCTTTTGGGGAATCGTCACCACTGATTGCTTGCACGAGAGCCGAAAAAAGCCTTTGTATGAGAGCCAAATCTTCGTCCTCTGTAAGATCACGATTACTATTTCCAGTCTCAGCAGTTGCTTGCTCTGCCTTGCTTGAGTGAAGGTGTAACAGATGCTCAATAGCCTCTGTAGGGAGCCGCGTCACCCTAGGCACTTTAGTAAGTAGCTCTGCTCCACGCTTTGGATCAAGT
>JAGOSU010000009.1 GCA_018062165.1 Minisyncoccota bacterium | reverse complement strand
GCGGAAGGGATAGCCCGCACAGTTTACATATAGGCCCTTTTCGGGTAGAGTACCCGGATTATGGATATCGCAGTTATCAAGACCGGAGGCAAGCAGTACGTCGTCGCCAAGGGCGGCACTATTACTATCGAGAAGCTCGGACGGGGCATCAACACCCTAAAGCTCGCTAAGGGGGACACCGTCACCTTTGACGAGGTGCTTATGACCGATGATGGGAAGGAGACTACTATCGGTACGCCTTCTGTGAAGGGTGCCAAGGTGACCGCCAAGGTCATGGAAGTTGGCCGCGCTAAGAAGGTGGAGGTAGTGAAGTACAAAGCTAAGAGCCGCTACCTCAAGCGCCGCGGACACCGCCAGCCGTTCATCAAAGTTAAGATCGACAGCCTCTCCTAAACAAAAAGCCCCTTCGGGGGCTTTTTACGTTTCCTTCCTGTTTTGAAGCGCCCCTCTGAGTGTTTCCTTGTCTGCGTACTCAAGCTCAGAACCAGTAGCAAGTCCACGTCCAAGAATGGTGAGCTTTATTTGGTCACGGTAGGGAAGCAGGAGTTCACGAACGCGGTCAGCAGTGTTTTCTCCTTCAGAGGTTGCTGAGAGGGCGAGCACAATTTCCTTGAGTCCGTTCTTGAGACGAGCCGCTACTGCCTTCACCAATTCCTTCTCTCGGATTACACCTTTACCTGAAAGCGTGAGTACACCACCAAGCACGAAGTAGCGTCCTTTATACGTTCCGGTGCGCTCCATCGCTGCCAAGTCCTGGTCTTTCTCAAGCACCATGAGCATGGAATCATCGCGCGAAGAATCTGCACAGTAGGAGCAGGAAGGTCCGCCGCCGTTTGCGTAGCGCATGCACTCCACACATTGCTTCACATCCGCTCCAAGTGCGCTCAATAGTTCCGCCATCTTTACGCGGTCGCTTTGGGGAAGGGAGAGAAGAAAGTAAACGAAGCGCTTTGCTTGACGCGGGCCAATGCCCGGAAAGCGTTCAAAGAGACGGGAGAGGTCCTCAACGCGGTCCGCCATACTAGTTATCGAAAGCGTCGCCGAGGTCGCCGTAGCCTGATTTATCAACTGACGCGAAGGTTGCACGCTTCTCATCGAAGTAGAGCTCGACGCGTCCCGTAGGGCCATTACGGTGTTTCTCAATCAGAATCTCTGCAATGTTCGTGCGTTCACTGTCAGGACTACGCTTGTCCTCGCGGTGGATGAACATCACGACGTCAGCATCCTGCTCGATGGAACCGGAGTCACGAAGGTCGGACAAACGAGGCTTGCCGCCACGCTGCTCCACCGCACGTGAGAGCTGGGAGAGCGCGAGCACTGGTACTTCAAGTTCACGAGCAAGAGACTTAAGGGAGCGAGAAATCTCAGTGGTCTGCTGCACCAGGGAATCGGAAGCCTTAGCGCCCACCGGAGCCATGAGCTGAAGGTAGTCGACGATGAGAAGCCCAATACCATGTTCACGCTTCAAACGCCTCGCAACTGCGCGCATGGCGAGAATGTTGTTACCCGGCTTGTCATCAATGAAGATAGGAGCCTTGGAGAGAGACTCGAGTGCATCACGAATCTTTGCGAAATCGTCCTCCTCTCGAATAGCACCCGTGCGCATCTTCCATGAGTCGACGTAGGACTCAGCGGCAAGCATACGGTCAATCAACTGCTCGGAGCTCATCTCAAGCGAGAAGATACCGACCGGGGTGTTGTGTCTGACTGCCGTGTTGCGGGCGATATCAAGTGCGAGCGAGGTCTTACCCACCGATGGACGCGCAGCGAGAATCACAAGGTCAGAAGGATGGAGACCTGAGAGCATACTGTCGAGCTCAGGGAATCCGGTTGGCACACCGCGAATGCCACCTTCTTTCTTTGAGAGTGCTTCCATGCGGTCCCATGCGTCGCCAAGCTTGTCGGCAATCGGCGTGAACTTGTGTGCGGCGGAAGCGTTTCCAACAGCGTAGATTTTCTTCTCAGCTTCGTCGAGCACTTCACCAGTGTCGCGTGCGTCATCATAGGCAGCTTCATTGATTTCGTATGCAGCTCCGATGAGGGAACGCATGATGTGCTTGCGAGAAACGAGCTCTGCGTAGTGGGCGAAGTTACCCGGGGCAGGAGCACTGCCGGCGAGCTCTGCAATGTAGGCGCGGCCTCCGGCACGCTCGAGTGTTCCTTTGTTAGTGAGCTTTTCTGAGAGCGAGAGGATATCAATCGGTTCTCCACGATCGGAAAGTTCCTTCATCGCTTCAAAGATGATGCGGTGCCGTTCTGCGTAGAAGGAATCAGGACGCACTAAGTCAGCGACGTCGTGGATGGCGTCGGGCTTTAGAAGAAGTGCGCCCAGAAGGCCGCGTTCGGCTTCAAGACTTTGAGGAGGGATGCGGTCGGCCATAGGGGCCTATTCTACTATCTTTCGGTGGTCGTGAAGAGGGGTCCGGAAGGGGTGTCTTCCACATGATATCCCCGGTTCAAAAGGTGGATACGTAACTCATCTGCCTTGGCGAAGTCCTTGGCCCCTCGGGCTGCCTCACGCTCCTCTACGAGCGCACGTACATCTTCTGGCAAAGAAGCGAGGGAGAGGGCCTGAGGCGCCTCAGGGGGGTTGGTGAGGGAAAGACCGAGTAGCTCTTCAGCCGCTTCAACAACACCCCATTTTTCGGCTGCTGAAAGGTTGTCGTCCTTAAGGGCTTCCCAAAGGAGGGCGAGTGCCTGTGGGGTAGCGAGATCATCAAACACAATAGAGGAGAGACGCCGTGAGCTGTCTGAGACGCGACCTTTGTGTTTCAACTCTCGTACTGCGTTCCAGAGCCTGCGCAGTCCTTCGTCCGCTGCAGCAACGGCATCCCAGGAGAAGGAGAGCGGGGTGCGGTAATGGGCTTGAAGGAAGAAGTAACGAAGCGCGAGTGGGTGGAAGCCGCGCTCAGTAACATCAGAGAGAGTGTGCACGTTGCCCACCGACTTAGAAATCTTCGCTCCTTCTATCGTAAGAAAGGCATTGTGTAGCCAATAGCGTGCGAGTGGTCGGCCGGTTGCGCCTTCCGACTGTGCAATCTCGTTGTTGTGGTGCACGTTGATGTGGTCCTGGCCGCCCGTGTGTATGTCGATGGTGTCACCAAGGAGCGCACGTGCCATCGCAGAACACTCGATGCTCCAGCCAGGATTTCCTTCACCCCACGGAGACTCCCACTTTTGAAGATCGTTCTCTCCTGCGAAACGCCAGAGAGCGAAGTCACGTGGGTCGCGCTTGTCGCCTGCGGAGACGCGCATGCCAGCCTTTTGCTCGACGTCGCGAGTGTTGCCAAGCTTTCCGTAGGAAGGGAACTTCGCAGTATCGAAATAGATTCCGTCCTCGATTTTGTACGTAAGGCCTTTCTTCTCGAGCATTTCAATCATTACTATCTGCTGCTGAATGTACTCGGTTGCACGAGGGAAGTTGATGTCGTGGAGGTCGAGATTGAGCGCCCGAATATCCTGCATGTAGCGGTCGGTGTAGCGCTTAGCGATTTCCTCAGGCGTGGTCTTCTCGGCTCGTGCGCCTACATTCATCTTGTCTTCGCCCTCGTCCCCGTCCCCGACTAAGTGCCCAACGTCAGTGATATTGATGACACGACGTACGCGATAACCAGCTACTTTGAGTGTGCGTGCGACGGTGTCTGCAAAGACGGCAGCTCGCAGGTTCCCGATGTGCTGGGGGCCATAGACCGTAGGACCACAGGAATAGAGGGTTGCGCGACCAGCAGAGAGTGGCGTGAAGAGCTCCTTCTTTCCAGAAAGCGTATTGCTCACATAGAGCGGCGCACTATTTTTGGGTTTGCTACCAAATGGCCACATACACTAGAGCCAGCGTTTTGCGCGAGCGAAGAGGAAGAGACCGCTTCCGACGAACACCATGATGCCGATGACAATCCAGAAGTCGAACGGCAGGCCAACAATTGGCATGTGGATGGTATCCATCGCAAAGATAGCGGCGATAAGCGTGAGCGGGAAGGTAAGGAGTGACATGAATGCGAGGTACTTCATCACATCGTTCTGCGATGCTGAGAGGAGGGAGTCGTTGGTGGTCCTGAGTTCACGGACGACCGCGCGATAGGAGAGTACGAGCGCGGCGACGTGCTCGCGTTCCGCCTCAATAGATGAGGCGTGCATCTTGAACGTTGGGCCAAAGAATCGCTTATCTGAAAGCTCGGCAAGGAATACGGTGAGCGGTTCCTCGTGGCGCCGGAGCACGGTCTCAAAGCGAAGGAGCACACGACCAGCATCAGAAATCTTACGGACGGTCTCGCGCTCCTTACCGGAGAACACATCCTCTTCAATATGCTCTAAGAGACGCGCGGTCTGCTCCACTTCTTCGCGGATAGCTCGGTAGAGACGGCGGAACACCAATTCCGTAAGCTCTGCGCCACTTGCACGCTCTGGGGCAGGGAGGTCGAGAAGCTCTTCAGCTTCAAAAATCTTATGGAGGTTATGAACTGGAGCGATGGTCTCGTACCGAACCGTTATCAGGAAGTTTTTACCGACGATGAAGTCGATTTCCTGACTTCGGGTGCCTTCATGCACATCGGCAATTGGAAAATGAAGGATGAGATAGCTATACGTTGGAAAGGAAACGGAAAGTGGGTAGGGTGTGGGGTTCACAATCTCGTCTTCAACTCGGGACGAGATGCCAAATTCCTCCATCACCTGTTTCAACTCTTCATTCGTTGGGCATTCCAGATCAACCCACGTCGTCGAGCCGCAAAGGTGGCGTATTACCATGAAGTGAAGTATAGCATTGTGCTATAATACTGGCGTATTTATGCCCCCTGACGCTACCCCTCGAAGTCGCTTTGGTCGTATCGCGCGCGTCGCAGTGGTCCTCGCGCTTGTGGTGGTCCTCGCGTTCGGCGCAGGAATGGTAGCAGGAGCTCAAGGCGGCGGTCGTATCCTCGCCAATTCGATTCCGCTTCTCTCCGACGGACTCGATGCAACTCCGGACAGTACGGTTGACCTCGAAAACTTCTGGAAAGTGTGGAACACGCTTGATGCAAAGTTTGTTGAAAGTCATGCAACGTCGACGCTGCCAGACAGCAAAGACAAGTTGTGGGGTGCCATCCAAGGTCTTACTGATTCGTACGGTGACCCGTACACCATTTTCCTCCCACCGCAGGAGGCAAAGATTTTCAAGGAGGACATTCTCGGAAACTTTAGCGGCGTCGGTATAGAAATGGGTGTTCGAGACGGCCTACTAACTGTTATTGCTCCCTTGAAGGGCACTCCGGCTGAACGCGCGGGTATACACGCTGGTGACGGCATTCTCTCCATTGACGGGGTCTCAACCGACGGCATGTCCACTGACGAGGCGGTGAAGCACATTCGTGGCGAGAAGGGTACGCCGGTAGTGTTCCGTATTTACCGCAATGGTGAGGTTATGGAAATTTCCGTCATTCGCGACACCATCCAAGTGCCGACCATCGATCAGGGCTACGATGCGACCTCAGGCGTCTACACCATCACGCTCTATACCTTCACCGGAACGGCAAACAAGCTCTTTACCGATGCACTCAATGACTTCAAGCGCTCAGGCTCTACCAAGCTCCTTATTGATTTGCGTGGCAACCCAGGAGGCTACCTACAATCAGCGGTACAGATTGCCAGCCGCTTCCTTCCAAAGGGCGACATCATCGTAACGGAAGATTACGACGGAAAGCGCGAGAACCTCGTGCACCGATCAACGGGTGCAGCTGGTGTTACCGCTGGCACTACCATTGCCATTCTTATGGACCAGGGCTCAGCATCCGCGTCCGAAATTCTTGCAGGTGCGCTTCACGACCATGAGGCCGCAACACTCATCGGCACCGCATCGTTTGGTAAGGGCTCGGTTCAGGAACTCGTCGAAGTGGGAGGTGGCTCGCTCAAGATAACGGTGGCTCGCTGGCTTACTCCAGACGGCGTCTCCATCTCTGACGGCGGTATAGCGCCTGACATTTTGGTTGAGCGCACCCAAGAAGACCGTGAAGCAGGGAAGGACCCACAAAGGGAACGGGCAGTTGAATTCCTCACGACCGGGAAGTAGCGTCATTTGCCGCACACTAAAAAGTGTGTGATTATTTGCTTACTATGCGCAAGTGGCACGAGCACGTTAAGCATCTGGTTGTCCCGCATGAGGGAAACCGCTTTCGTCCGGGCATCCTGAGTATTACGGCAGTTCTTGCCGTCTTCACGCTCGTCCTTCTCGTTGAGGGAGCGTATCTTTTCGCTACCAAGGTTGAGGATGGGCGTACTGGTCTTCTTGCCACCGTACTTCCGGCAGCACTCATTCAGCTCACCAACGCAGACCGTGCATCCATCGGAGTGGGGGAAGTAACCGAGAATCCACTTCTCACGAAAGCTGCGCAACTCAAAGCCAACGATATGGCAGTGAAAGGGTATTTCGCGCACGTCACTCCCGACGGAAAGCAGCCGTGGTACTGGGTTGAACAGGCAGGATACGAGTACACCTATGCCGGAGAGAATCTTGCGGTGAACTTCGAAGACTCAAAAGACGTGGAGGAAGCGTGGATGAACTCGCCGACCCATTACGCCAACATCGTGAAGCCACAGTACGAGGAGATTGGTATCGCTACCGCAGAAGGAGAATACAAAGGGAAGCAGGTGACCTTTGTTGTACAGTTCTTTGCCAGTCCAAAGATTGCGTCTGCACTACCGGCACCGGAAGAAGAAACGTCGGTAGCCGTAGCTCCAGTCGCAACTCCTGACGTTACAGTGCTTGGTGAGGAGACAGTCGCTACCGCAACCATTGAGGAATCCGTGCTTCAGGCAGTCGCGTCGCCTAACCACACGGCAACCACCGCTCTTTCCATACTCGCGCTCATTCTCGGTCTCATGTTCCTCATTGCACTCCATGCGCACTTCCGGATGCCGTACCTCGAAGCGCTCGGTGGAACCTTTGCCATCCTGGTCTTTGTCATCGGTCTTATGGCGTTCAACAGCTCACAGATGCCAGAGCTTGAAGTGCCGCAGGATGCTACCGCTGCAGCCATTCTCGCGTTCTAACCCGGTTGCCAGAGGGCGGGGGACGGGGTAGGATAGCCCCACTATGAAAGTCGTAATGATAAAGGACGTGAAGGGCACTGGCCGCGCCAACCATGTCGTCGAGGTAAAGGATGGCCACGCTATTAACTTCCTCATTCCTCGGAAGATGGCCATTCCGGCAACTGCAGAGGCAGTAAAGAGGGCAGAGACCATGCAGAAGCAGTTCAAGGAGCGCCAGGAGCTCGATGACAAGCTTATTGCAGAGCGCCTCACCGCTCTCGCTGAGGAGCGCATTGTCTTCATCAAGAAGGCCAATGAGCAGGGCCACCTCTATGATGCTGTGGATGCCAAGGAGATTGCAGCTATGACGCAGCTTCCGGTAGATGCTATCTCCATTGAGCGCCCGTTCAAGGAACTCGGTACCTTCGATGTTCCCGTCGCCTACGGCGAGAACTTCGGAAAGATCACGATAGTGGTTGAAGCAGAATAAGAAAAAGCCCCGCTTAGAGCGGGGCTTTTTTGTTAGATAACGTTGGCGACTTTGCGGCGAATGGTGCTGCCGTCAAAACGGGTTTTGCGCTTCTCAGTGAAGGAAACCTTACCGGTAGCGAGTGAGAAAAGGGTGTGGTCCTTTCCGACGCGGACATTCTTGCCGGCCATAATCTTGGTACCGCGCTGGCGGACAATAACCATACCCGGACGTGCTGCTGCACCGTCACCGAGCTTTACCCCAAGGTATTTCGCTTGTGAGTCGCGTACGTTCTTTGTTGAGCCTCCCGCTTTTGTTGATGCCATAGTGCTATGCTGTTGTGGCATGAATATAGCAGAGATAGGCCGTAGAAGCAAGGAAGTGCTGGCCAAAGTCCCTGAGGACGCTCTGGTGCTTCTGGTGGTTGTTTTAGCCACTTCTGCGAGCTTCTGGCTCGGGATGCTCTATGAGCGGGATGCGGGGCAGGGGAGTGATTTTACGATTGAATATGGGGGCCAGGGGGCTGCAGTGGCCCAGGCAGTAACCCCCGAGGATGCCCGGTATGTGGCCTCTAAAAACGGCACTAAGTACCATTTGCCGACCTGTTCAGGAGCCAAGACCATCTCGGAGAGCAACAAGGTTTTCTTTGCCTCTAAAGAGGACGCGGAGGCTGCGGGGTATGCTCCTGCAGCCAACTGCAAGGGAATTTGATGGGGTAGAATAGCGCGTATGCCAGAAGAAACACCCAAAGGACCAGATGCAATTGGAAAGCTAGAGCTTGAGGCACGGCTCGCTTCCTTTGATGCTCGCGCCGCACGAGAAGAAAAGATTCTTGAGGATATCGAAACGCTTTTCAAGGAAGTGGATGGTCTCATTCCTCAGCTACCTCCGATGAGTTCAGATGAGCCGATTACGGACGCACAGCACAATGCACAAGAAGGGATTATCGAGCGATACAACGCCTTCTATCAATTGGGGCAGCTCATGCTCTTTGAAAACATGGAGATTAAGGAGGGGCAGAGTTTTCTCGACGTTCCGTTTACCCTCTACGAAGGCAAGGTGGATGATCTTGAGACCTTAACCAAGGCAGGAATCATCACTCCACAGCAGCGCATAGAGCGAACGGCAAGTCAGATGACGCGTAGCAGCAGGATGGTTGCTGGCTACCATCGATGGGGACAGATTATGTTTGCGCATCGTGAGCAGATTTACCGCAAGTCATGATTGTTCTCGACGTAGAAGCCACGGGTGTCGAACCGCGTAAGAACTCCATTCTTTCAATTGGAGCACTGGACCTGGATAATCCGACCAACCAGTTCTATGACGAATGTCGTGCGTGGGACGGTGCCCACATTGAAGACGAGGCCTTGGCGGTGAATGGATTTTCAAGAACTGAGGCCACTGACCCTGAGAAGAAAAGCGAAGCAGAGCTTGTCGCAGCGTTTATAGCCTGGGCAATTGATAAGCCTATCGACCGCACAGTAGCTGCTCAGAACGTCTCCTTTGACCACGACATTCTCCGGGCTGCTTGCGAGCGAGGGAAGCTCGATTTCCCGTTTGCTAAGCGCACCATCGACGTCCACACGCTCGTGTGGACGCACATGCGGGTCAACGGAAAGGAACCTCCGTTCAAAAACAATCACTCAGCTATTGATATGACGTATGCGCTTGCATACTGCGGGCTTCCGGCAGAGCCGAAGCCACACAACGCGCTTACGGGAGCGTACTGCCATGCAGAAGTCATTGCTCGAATAGCGTATAATAAGAAACTGTTACCCGATTTTGATACGTACGACATACCATGGATGACAAAGTAACCGATTCACACACCGTTCCTTCAGTGACGAACCCTGTCGTGAATAGGGAAGAGCATCACGAGCGGATGAAAGACACTCTGGTTGAAGCTATCCAGCAAGGAAAGCCTCAGGTTCCGGCTGAGTTCAAGCCGCTCGTCTGTAAGCCTAAGCAGCTTGAGTCGTGGCGCATTTTTAAGATCATGTCTGAGTTCGTGGAGGGCTTCGAGCTCCTTTCAAAGTACGGTCTTGCAGCAAGCTTCTTCGGAAGCGCCCGCGCGGGCTTTGGTGAGGAGATTTCTAAGGCAGCTACGGAGCTAGCAGGGAGGCTTGCGAAGCGCGGCTTTGCCATCATCACTGGCGGTTCAAGCGGCATCATGGAAGCGGCAAACAAAGGAGCCTTTGAAGCAGGGGGCGCATCGGTGGGTCTCAACATTCGACTCTCTGACAACCAGGGTCTGAATGAGTACCTCACCGATTCAATGACGTTTGATCACTTCTTCGTCCGCAAGACCATGCTCGCGTTTGCTTCTGAGGTCTACATCTACTTCCCGGGAGGCTACGGCACTATGGATGAGTTCTTTGAGCTTGTAACCCTCGTGCAGACCAAGAAGATTCAGCCAATTCCTATCGTGCTCTACGGAAAGGAATACTGGACTCCGATTATTGAATCCTTCGAGAAGCGCTTCTTTACGCAGTACGCCGCTATCGATGAGGCTGACCTTAAACTCTACAGGCTCGTTGATTCCGTTGATGAGGCCTTTGACTACATCATAGAGAACGTGAAGTGCTAGATTTTACGTATGGCTGAGCCAATCCCAACTCCTGACCTCCGGATACACGAAGAGTTCAAGGCACTAGTGGGGAAGACGGTTCGTGCAAAAGACTCTGAGTTCGCTCGTAAGCACCACATCGTCGGTATGGAGGGGGAAGTGATTAGCTTCGACAGTACGCGTATCCTCGTGAGGATGCCGAACATCACTGGTCCCTACAAGTTTCTTAAGGGCGAATACGACGTTGTTGAAGAGACGTAAGCCAAGCTGACGAAGTGGTAGGGAAGTCAGCTATCTCTACAGTTCTTTTAAATCTTCTGAGGTCTTGAAAATTTCCCAGGCTCCCCCTCTGGGGCAGGGCACCTCTTCTCTTCTTGGTCGTCCCTGTGTCGTTTGTGTACAAGAGTCATGCAAATATGTAGACGCAAAAAGATTCATCGAGGTTCGCGAGGGAAGAAGAGGTTCGTGTGTTCTTATGAGGCGTATCGGATAGCCGAGCTTCTTCATTCTAAGCTTCGCACAATATATCTTTTGCGTAGTACGCCTGGGCAGATATGCGGGCTCCTACATTGGCCCTTCCGCCCTACAAAGGGCCTCTGTTGCCCCGTATACACGCCCTCAAGACGCGTTCCTACAGCATTCCTCCCAGTGATTCCTGTCAGTATTCCCCGGTTCATCTCCCGAGATTAAAAATGGCCCACTATAAGCCTGTTTTGACGACTTCCCCGTTCCTTGGATAACCGAGATTGCTGTGTAGTGCTAGGGGTGGCGCTACTCTACTATCCGTGTAAGACTGTGTTCTTTAGCAGTTAACTCCAGGATAATATGGATGACACAAACAATCCGGCAACTCCGATGACTGATGAGCCTGCAGAGGCACCAGCACCGGCTGAAGCCCCTGCTGAAAAGCCGATGGCGTAAGCCACAGCTCTAAAATACAAAAGGCCCCAATTGGGGCCTTTTGTATTTCTCTCTAATACGCCAGCGTCCAGGTAACGCCTCGTATAGGATACGAGGCTTTTACCGCTCCATCCGCCTTAACCTCAACGGTATCAATCAGAAGCTGTTTTCCTCCCGAGCTCCCGCTTGTTCGACTCACGATAGCCTTAATCGTAAAGATTCGAATCTGGGAGGGTTCTATGGTCGCTATTAGCGGCACGAAGGCCTGGCTGTTCTTAAACAGCTCCGTGCCTTCCGTGCCACCAATCGTAGACCTCGAGCCGCCTTTATCGTCATTCGTGGTGAATCCTATGACCAGGTCGTCGGGCGCGGAACCTGTTTCCTTGAGCGTAAAGCCCTCGAGCTTCACTGGTACCTGGCTCGTATTGACCACCTTAAGGTATTCAATTGGAATCGAGGTTCCTGCAGCGGCAGTTCCGCCAGTAAGGAGCGAAAACTGCGACACCGTGATGGATCCCTTACCTTTCTCAGGCTCAGGGCCGAGCGCAAGCATACCGGTCGTAATGGAGTTGAGTTCGTAGTCCTTATCCCCGTAGAGAGTCACAAGATAGTTGCCGTCCGGGAGCTCTTTTGAAACGCGTTCGCTCCACTTACCGCTACGGACCTTGAGCTCTTTGGAAAGGTACAGGCGCTTGCCGTCGCTGTCTTCAATGGAGAACTTCACCGTCTCAGTACCGTCGGCCGTTCCTTTAATGGTTGGGCGCTCATCCTCGGTAACAAGCGAGTTTGCTGAGATTTCCCCATCAACCGCGTGGAATCCTACAGAACAGGTGGTTTCGTCGTCACCATTTGAGAACTCATATGAAAAGGAAGTACTGCCATCAATTTTGACAACCTTAGCACCAGCAAGCGTGCTTGGGTTCCCTTCATCATCACGCGCTGAAGTCGCGTTTTCGCTAAACCACAGGAAGCCAACGACTTCTCCCTCACGCACCATCACCTCCGGGGTTTTGGCTGAGTACACCACGCCGCGCATGGTTACGGTGATAATCTCGCAGGAAGGTTTTGTCGCGGCGAATGCTCCTGAAGGAATGAGAAGCAGCGCAATCAGTGCAAGGAGAAAATAGTTCATTCTGTTTCAAGTATATAACGAGCTCTCGAAGGTGTGGCTTCGAGAGCTCGTTTAATAATCTACGGTGTCTGCAGACTACACACCCGACACGCTGTCTCCGACGAGTTCGGTGTCAGACGTGTCGTCAAGCCTGATAACACCACTGTGCGTAGCGATGCCTGGAGCTGTTGCGATTGCCGTTTCCGGAGTCGCTGAGTCGATGGACATCACTTCGCCACTTGTGTTTACGTAGGCATACATTTGCGCGAAGGTGGAGGCCGGAAGGGCCACCGCCGCTGCCGCCAATGCGCCAAGGATTAGAGTCTTCATATCGTTTCGTGAATTTCGGCTTATATCTATGTGCTCCCAGTCGAACCGTACCCTTAAGGGGGTGAAATTTAGATGAAGGGGTTCATGAACCCTCCTTTTCGAGATGGCGGGTGAAATGCTGCTTAATGGTCTGATCGAGAGCTCGATTGAACTCAATGGCGTGCTTAGGCGACAGCACGACCTCTCCTATGAGCTGCCCAGTGCCAGCATTAGGTCGTACGTAAGCAAACTGCATGACAACAGAATCATCGGAGACGTAAACCTGAGCGACGTTTGAGAAGCCGGGGCGGGCGTCGGAAGGAATGGTGATAGTGACTTTCTTCTTGTCTTCCATGAACTAGTTAAAAACGCCGCGCACGATGTCCCACATATCAAGGAGCCACATCTTAATCATGCTCCAGCCTGATTCAACCATAGCGAATACGAAGGAGAGGTTGTCCTGGTTGGTAGGATTCTCGACCAGTCCGCGCAGGGAAATACCGAAGAAGGAGAGTGCGAGGAGGCCGATAACAATCCAGATGATGAGGCGTACCATGAGGGTAGTATATACGTCGTAAAAGTGGCGTGAAGAGCGCTCTGGGTATAGCGTAGGGCTATGGACGCACAGGTAAAAGCAGCACTTGAACACTGGAAGTCAAGGGACCCCATCCTGTACCAGGCCGCACTCCCCCATGCGTCTGGTCTTGCCGAGAAGACGAAGCGACGTAAAGGCAACGCGACACTGTTCTCCGCACTAGCAAGTTCAGTCGTGAGCCAGCAACTCGCCACCAAAGCAGCCGACAGTATTTGGGAGAGAGTACGAAAGACCTGCGGCGGTAAGGTTACTCCAGAGACAATCTTAAAAACCTCACTCCCCCGCTTGCGGAAGGCAGGACTCTCTGGCGCCAAAGCAAAGACACTCAAAGAACTCGCGAAGGCGGTGCAGAAAGGACTCAACCTCTCTTCCCTTTCCAAGGCAACAAAAGAAGAAGCAACGGAGAAACTAACGGAAGTCTGGGGCATCGGTCCCTGGACCTGCGAGATGTTCCTTATGTTTGCGGCCGGACACCCCGACATCTTCTCTGCAAGAGATTTGGGACTTGTGCGGAGTATGGAAACACTCTATGTGCTCAAACGAGGGACGCCTGTAAAGAAACTTGAACGAATGGCAGAACGATGGGCGCCGTATCGAACGCTCGCGTGTCGTGTGCTGTGGAGGAGCAGAGATTCAAATCAAGGGTGATTTTTCCTTAATGAACGTGGCGATGACGCGCTGGAGCGAACCAGGGTCGTTAGCGTCGAATTCGTATTCAGTGTCTTTGAGAACCATATCTTGAAGGCGGACTATTCCTTTCATCTCTCCGTTACCGTTGGGGATGCGGTATATGGTCATCGACCTGTTGCGTTTGCGCATAATCTTAGATTCGCGCATTCTTGGGTCGATTAGGCGAAGCTGCTCCTCAACCTTTAAAAGGAATTGCACTGCATTATGTGCCGCCAGAGCGTGGTCTTCTCCTTCTTTCTCGTTTCCTGAGTAGCGAGAATAAATGTAAATATCATATTTCTTTCTAAGGTCGCTCTCAAGTTTCGAAGCTTCTCCCGCTTCCGTATACCCACGTTCTCTCCTGAACTCCTCAGTTCCAGCCCCGTACTTCGAAATGTTCTGAATCATCTCGAGTGCGACCGGAAGTGCGAGATTGTATTCTCGCTCTGACATAGGGACTGAAGCAGCACCACGTCCAATATTGACTACACCCGCTTCCTCTTCGGTGATTCGAACGCCGCGAATCTTCTGGCCTACTTCATGACGGCCGTACTGTGCGACTCGTTGGTAACCGAAGCGTGGGATAGTGACTTTAATTTTTCCGTCAATCAGCTTAAATGGCACGAGAAGTCGCATCGAGGCCGGGTGACCTTTTAGATCTTCCGGTGCAAGATCGGCACCCTTTGATTCTATGAATTGCTGGGCGACGAAGGCACCGTCTCGCGCTTTGAGCTGTTCGGCGTAAGCGTGTGCTTCCACCTGTTGCGAGGCGTTGAAAATTTTAATGCCCGCACCCTGGGATTCGTTGCGGGGCTTTACAATGACCTTGCCCTTCTTAAAGAGTCGAGAGAAATCGTCATTTACAATCGTCTCAGGGCGATTACTTTCAGGAATAAGGTCAGCTTGGCGCGCTTTGTCGCGATCGAGAGTGGCGAACCAGTCAGGATTCCGATACTTATGTCCCATCTCGTTCCAAGTTCGGGCTATTTGTCGCACTCGCTTGTCAATTGGGCGCTCGAACTCTTGGTCCTCGATACGCTCCATGCCAATACCCGCACTGCGTCCGTGAATTTCGAGGACGTAGGGTATATCGTTCTGATCGAAGCAAATATCAAGCGAGAGGACACCCTGTGGCCACGGCTCCATTGTCTCGCTCTTGAGTTTCTCACGCTTCGCTTCAGGCGGAACGAACGTGGGCCGTTCCTTCCAGAGTGATCCTATCCAGCGTTCAGGCATAATAAAACGATAACTCGTGCTTAGAAAAAGTCAATGCTATAGATAGGACATTGGGTTCAGATACGCCTCTCGAGGCGCCACCGGCATCTTGGCGTTAGCGCACGGACTCGTCGCCCCTCGGAACTGCGACAAGGTCATAATCTGCAAGCCGGAGGATGCATACACAGCGAAGTGAAGGTGTGGGCCAGTAGCGTAGCCGGTCATACCGGAGTAGCCAATCAACCCCCCGGTGGCAACTGACTGCCCTGCTGACACACTGATTGAGGAAAGGTGTGCGTAGAGCGTTGAGATGCCGTTTGCATGCTTCACTACCGCCCACTTACCGAACGAATAGCAACCAGGTATTGCATCTGTGTTCCCTGTATCAAGCACGGTGCCAGAGAGTGCCGCCTGCACCGGAGTTCCTGAAGGTACACCGAAGTCCACGCCGTTGTGTCCTGCGCCGTTGTATACCTGTGGGTTCGCGGTACTGAATGGGGTGTTACCGAAATACTGCGTGAGGCAGTGGATGTTCCCAAGTGCGCTGCTCTTAGACACGCAGTTAGCCATGAGGGTTGAAGAAAATGGCCAGGTGAGCACACCGGAACCCACCGATGGAATAGCAGAACTATCAACGCTGCCGGTCAGCTGCTGCTCAAGACGATCAAGTTCAGACTCGAACAGTGCTTGCTCTGCGCGCTTCTTCGCAATCAATTCCTGGTACGCCGCCTCGCTCGATTGCGTCTGAGTGAGCAGTTGCTGTTTACTCTGGCGGTTCACATCGAGTGCTTTCTTCTGGTTGTCGAGATCGCTTGAAAGCACGGAGAGGTTCTTCTTGGTCGCTCCTACCTCCTGATGCTGGTTCGTGAGGACACGTTTAGTTTCAGAAAGTTGCTGCACATGCGCGCGCAATGCCTCGTTAACCGAGGCTGCGGTATCTACAGCTTCCCATGCATCTGAAAGGTCGGTGGAAGAAAGAAGATATTCAAGGGTCGACAAATCATCCATCTGCGCGATGTTTCGAATAGACTCAGACACCGTCGCACGGTCAACGGCAATCACCGTTTCCTTGTCACCAATTTCTAGAGCGAGTTCCTGGAGCTTCAGGTTTGCGGCCGAAATCTTACTCTGCGTCGATTTAATCTGTGAAGCCGTCTGGTTCCGTGAGACATCGAGCGTTTGTATTGCAGACTGAAGCGTCTGCTTCTGGCCACCAAGCACGTTGAGTTCCTTCTGGTACCCGGCAATCTCAGCATCAATAGCCGCACGTCTGCGGTTGATATCTTCTATCTGCGCCTTAAGGTCTGAGGCGGTATCACCGAGCGCGAACGTGGGGAGCGCAAGAAGCGCAAAGAACACAAGGCAATACGCCAAAGAACGGGGTTTCATCCCCTAGAGTATATCAAGCGCGGCTTGTATGCGTAAGAGAGATTCTTTCGGACCAAGAATGTTGATGAGTGTGAATGGGTCAGGAGAACGCTCGGCACCAGAAAGTGCATACCGGAGCGGCCAGAGGACAGCGCCCCTCCCTTCTTGGTCTGCATATGGCATCAGGGCGGTCTTTGCTTCCTCGGCTCCAATACCCTCCGGAAGGGCCTCTATACGGCCTTTTAGGGCCTCTAGGTGGCCTTTGGTGGCCCCTGGGGCCTCTGCAGGTTCCTTGTTCAGGAGCAGGGTCTTGTCGATAACGGGGGTCGAGAAAAGACAAGAAAGTTCCCCGGTAAGCATCTCCCGAGCTTCCCCAAAGGTATGGGCACGCTCCTTGAAAAGATGCGTGGCCTTCTGCAGTCGCTCGGGATCAGAGGCAGTGAGTCCGCCGCGAGTAAGAAACTCTTCGTCCGAGAGTTTTCGCATCCAGCGCTGGTTCACATCCTTAAACTTCACCATGTCGAACACTGCGCCGTTCTTCTGCACGTTGGAGAATTCAAAGAGCGAAACTAGTTCATCGAGCGTAAAGTCCTCGCGGTCGTCTCCCGGGTTCCAGCCAAGGAGTGCGAGGTAGTTGATGATGGCTTCAGGCATGAACCCCTGCTCCCGGTACTCAAAGAGCGAGACGGCACCATGTCGTTTGGAAAGCTTCGAGCGGTCAGGTGCAAGGATAAGTGGCAGGTGTGCGTAGACTGGGCGCTCAAGGCCGAGTGCTTCCTGAATCAGAATCTGTCGGGGCGTGTTGGAGATATGGTCCTCACCACGAATGACATGCGTGATGCCCATGTCGCTGTCATCAACTACCACTGCAAAGTGGTAGAGCGGGTCATCAATGGAGCGCCCGATAACGAAGTCTGAAAGCTCTGCGGTATCAAACGTAATATTCCCGCGTATCTCATCACGAAACGTAATGGAGCGTCCTGGATTTCGAAGTCGCACCACTTCCACCTCCTTCCCTTCTTCTTTTGCACTTGCCTCCCTGGAAAGATACGCCTTGTCTTCTTTCACGAGCTTATGCAGAAGATCAGTGTGGCGTTCAACACGCTCGCTCTGTCGCACAATCTCGCCATTGTGCTCAAGCCCCAACCACTTCATCCCTTCAATAATTTCTGCCTCGTGTTCAGGCAGACTCCGAGCACGGTCCGTGTCTTCGATGCGGAAAAGGAACTCCCCACCGTTTTTCCGCGCAAAAAGATAATTAAAGAGCGCGGTGCGAGCCGTGCCGATATGAAAGCGCCCGGTGGGGCTTGGCGGGATGCGTGTGCGAATCATGAGGTCTTAAGCGGCTCTTCGTGTGAGAGTGCTACCGAAAGCAGCTCTTCTGCGATGATGTCAGCGGCGTCTCGTACGGCAAAGCCAATACTCTTAGCGTGCATATCCTCTGCAAGCGCTGTATCGGTAAGGATGCGATGGCATTCAGAGACGAGTACGTGTGGTGAGAGATTTTCCTCTTCGATGACAATGGCTGCGCCACTGTGTGCGTAGGAATACGCATTGGTGCGCTGGTCATGGCTGATCTCTTCAGGGATCGGAACCAAGATTGCAGGGATTCCCCAAATAGCGATTTCCGTAATAGCCGTCGCCCCCGCTCTTGAAATGATAACGTTGGCAGCTCCTGCAGCGCGACGAAGCGAAAGAGCCGAAAGGTACGGGAACGGATGGTAGCGGCTGGCATGCTTGCTTGCGGCCAAGGCAACCGGCGCAGTCTTCTCCATACTCTTGAAGTGGTCTTTACCTGTTTGGTGGATGACGTTCCCGAGCTCGACGAGTTCAGGAAGTGAAGCAAGTAGCGTCTCATTCATGCGCAGAGAGCCGCTCGAGCCTCCGAGAACCAGAATGGTAGGAACGCTAGGATCAAGGTCGAGATACTGGTGCGCGCCCTCTCGTTCAAGCTTCATGAGGTCTTTGCGAACGGGAATGCCAGTGCGCGCAATCTTCTTCTGCGCATTCTTCGGGAAGTACTGTGCTGCGCTATCAAACGCAATACCGATGCGGTACGCAAAGCGAGCAGCAAGCAAGTTAGCCCTTCCAGGCTTGGCGTCCGATTCGTGCACAAGAATGGGAATACCAAGTACCGCTGCAGCAAGAACCGTCGGAACGCTCGCGTACCCTCCCTTGGAGACCACAACGTCCGGATAGATTCGGAGAAGCGTAAGGAACGACCAGATAATGCCGGATGCGGTCACGAACCAGTCCGTAAAATTGAGGAGCGAGAAATAGCGCCGCATCTTCCCTGCTGGACACTTGATGAACTCAATCTCGTTTTCAAAGAGTGCTTCCGGGTCATACGCCGTTGGCGAGATGTAGTACATCCGAGGAGCCAGGAGGTGGCGATCGCGGACCTTGTCACGGATAGATTCCGCGATTGCGATGATGGGATAGAAGTGCCCACCTGTCCCCCCGCCCGTAAAGACTACTTTCATAGATTCAGGAAATTATAGCATCAGGACTCCTTTTGCGAGCTAGCCACCTTCAAGACGTTCGTTGTGTACTCCTCGAGACGTGGGACCAGGAATCGCTCAGCCAGTTTCTCGTAGCGCTGGTAGACGGCGGGAATGATTGTGAGGGGCGTCCCGTCAGGACGCTCTCCGACCCTCACTTCGCGAGCGAGGCATCCGAAGCGCTCCTCTGCGTCCCCCATGTTGTATGAGCGGTTGTAGTCATCATGTTTGGCAAGCATCTCAGGATCAATCCTGAACACGGGCCCATCTGTACCCTCGACTATTTGGAAGAGTCCGGTTGGAAACTCGACGCCAGTTGGCGTTGGCCCGTCACCATAAAGGTGTGCGAATGTCCCGTACGCTTTGAATTTACTTATTGAAGACTGAAGCATGTCACTTAAAACGTACACG
>JAGOSU010000049.1 GCA_018062165.1 Minisyncoccota bacterium | reverse complement strand
GGCCAAAGGGAGGTCAGCGGCTATGTGCCGCCTCGTTCGTGCGCGCTCAAGCGCTTCAAGCGGCGTTTCCCCAACTCTCTTTTCAAGGAAAAACATCAGGCCTCGTAGTAGGGGGCGAGCTCTTTGAGGGCTCCATACACGAACTGCCGGATGAGTCGCACGACACCTGTCTTCTGTGCACCGGATAGGGAATCGTATCCGCCCGTACTCGCTACGAGTGCACGTATTTGCTGCATTTGTACATCATCACCTTCTTCGCTTTGAGATGGGTCCGCTTTTCCTTTCAACATTTCAATAATGTCCTCGGCGCCACGCGTCCAGCGAGACAGTACGGCACGTCCTTCGGTAGTAGTAGGTTGTCCAGCAGCATTAAGGAACGCAATTGCGTTTAAGGTCGCGTTAATGGCACTGCTTCCTCGGAGCGCGTTAGTCTCATAGTAGTTGAACGCTTCGACATCGGTCGTACTTAGCACCTTCATTCGCCATTCGCGGCGTCCCATCTTTGCTTCGTCCTCTTCGTTTCCCGTTTGGTGTTTGTCGAAGATATCGATAATCATTGGTCTGCTGAGGAAATCAGTGATTGTTTCCATCTGAGAGGCTACAAGCCGCTCCTTAAGTGGGTTATCCATTCCAGCCACAATGGTTGCGACAAATCCCCGTACTTCCTCAAGCCGCCGCCGGTCAGCCTCGGAGGAAACGATTATTTCCTTGATGACATTCTCTATTTTTCCACCAGGACGTTGAATCTTCATTTCAAGCAGGCGCTCGGCTGCTGGAGGAAACTCCTCTTCGGAAAGCTTTCGCTGGTCTCCGGCTTCTAGGGTTCCGCCGTTCATAGCACCATCTAACTACGCGGAGAGCGCCTCGGCAAGGAGCTCAGAGAAATTCGGCAAGCGCTCCTTAAGAAAGACCATGAGTCCTTCGCCATCCTCTTCTGTGATAAAGCGTGCGGCAGTATCGCGGTCCTCAGGAGAGAGTAGTTCTTCTGCACGCCCAAGGACGCGGATAAGGAAGTCGGGCCCTATGCGCTCGATAAACCTCTGCGCAAGTTCCGGCGTCAGATCCGGTGCGCCAAGCGCTGCAGCTGCGTGTACGTAGTTGTTGTCGGTCATGGTTCAGATGGTGTTTCTTCATTTGTGGGTCCGCCGATTCCGTCGTCAACCGACAGGCCTGGTAGGTTCTCGCTGGTTTCTGTGAGGCCGGTCTCGTCTGGAGTTTCTGTAACCTGGGTCGCTTCCACATTTTCAGGAGTGTCGGCCACTTGTACTTGTGGTTGATTATCGAGTGGGCGGGGTTGTCCACCAATAGGTGTAGGTACATAGGGACGAGCAGGTCCGCGACGGCGAGCTTCTTCGGCCTGCTGGCGAGCTATTTCAACGAAATTAGTAGTGGTCCGCTCTGCGTACGGGCGTCCGGTTGCGTACCAGATACGTCCGTCGTTATGTTCTGGTTGGAGTGGTGGAGTGGTGGAGGCAACTAATACGGCGTCTGCTGCTACACTGCCTGTCGCGAAGAGCGCGAGTATAAACGTCGTACTCATTCGAGTACGCCCCTTTTCGGGAAGGGTGCCGATGCGTTCCGTAAGGAAACGAGGCATAACGTGCTGCTCTATGCCGCTTGAAATCTGGATGTCGCGCTTGCGAAGCTCAGCCTTGAGTGCAGCCGCTTCTTTCGGTCCGCGGCTAAGACGCATCTTCTCTATATAGGCATCGCGTGCAACCACGTAGGCTTGATAAGCTTGCATATTTTTTGCTTCACGGCCGATGCGTTCATTGCGGCGCAGGCCACCGAACGCTGAACGCTTGCGCAACACTTCATAGGCGTCGAAATATTGTCCTTCACGTATGAGGTATACATTCTTCGCTTCACGGAGCGCCATTTCCTCGAGCGAGTCTGCGCTCCTGGATGGGCGCTCAACAAACGCCTGGCTAAGTTCGAGCCCGGCATCCTCCGTTTCCACAGGTAAATTCTCCGGAGGGGCAATTACTTCTGGGGGTTCCTCAACTGCCATGCTCTCGATGGGCGTGGTACGCTCCTCAACCCAATTCTTGAGATGGAGGATTTCGTTCTTAAGACGGTCGATGTCAGCACCACTTTTACCCGAGACGGACTCCCATTCTTTCCGGTACGTCTTGCAGGCATCGAGGATGGTCTGCACAAGCGGCAGCGCCTCAGCATCGGTCAAGTTCTTCCGAAGCTTTCGTGCAGCTTCCTGCGCATTTCTAAGGGTACGCAGAAATTCACGGTTCTCGGGCTTCTTTTTTGTGAGGGTTTCCGAGGTCCAGAAATAGGCATCAATAACTTCGATGCTCCTTTTGAGCGTTTTATGCGCAGGTTCCCGTTCGAACGACCGACGTCCTTCTCCTGAGGTACCTGGAGGTTTTGGCATATATAGGCAGTATCGGGCCATGCCGCGGATGAAGCAACGGTGGATTGGGGTTATCCACCTCTTTTCCTAGGACTAACTTAGTATAAGTAGCTACACTTTTAATGTTAGTTCTTAGCAATTTAATATACGTATGGAGCCAAATAACCTCAGTGAGGGCGACCTTAAGAATTTCCTCGAAATACCTTACGACCAGCTCGAGGAAATGAACAGGAAAGCGGCGCAGAACGCGACCGCAATGACGGCAAGGGAGCTGCAGACGGAGTACACAAGTTATCTTAAGAAAGAAAAGCGCATCAAGGCAGTGACGCTGTGCTTCACGGACATTGAAGGACGTCTTCACATGCTCGATTACAACAAGACGTTCCTTCTTGATTCCCTTGAGAACCTTACCTTTGACGGCTCTTCGATTCGCGGCTTCACACAGCAGCACGAGTCCGACCTTCGCCTTGAGGTGGATTGGGCGAGCATTCGGTTCCTTCCATCCGACATCTTCGGGCCCGGAAAGGTGCTCTTCTTCTCAACGGTGCACAACCGTGACCGCTCTCCGTACCAGTCTGATTTCCGCGGGCAGTTGAAAGCACACACTGCAGGTCTTAAGAAGAAGGATGGCATTACCGCCTACGCTGCACCTGAAATTGAAGGGTTCCTCGTTGATGGCCTTTCAAGCGAACAGGAATACACCGACGAAGGCTTCAACCTCATTTCCTCTGGTGGGTACTTCCACTCACTCCCGCTCGATAGGCTCCGTGTGTTTATTGATAGGGCAGCGGAGGCGCAGCGGGCGATGGGCTTCAAGAACGAGAAGGATCACCCTGAGGTCGCTCCCTCACAGTTTGAAATGAACTTCTCCTACACGGAGCTTGTGCGCACGGGAGACAATGTGCAACTCTACAAGCTTATCTGCCGCCAGGTGGCGCGTTCCTTGGGTATGACCGCAACCTTCCTCCCCAAGCCCTTTGCCGGTATCAACGGCTCGGGCATGCACACTAACTTCTCGCTGGCTAAGAATGGGAAGAACATCTTCTACGACGCGAAAGGGAAGGAAGGGCTTTCAAAGGCTGCCTGGGACGTCATTATGCGACTCCTTAACCACGCGCCTGAAATCTGCCTGGTGTTGAACTCCTCAGTTAACGCCTACCGTAGACTCGACCCGCACTTCGAGGCTCCAAACCAAATTAAGGTGTCTTCCTTAGACCGAGGCTCCATGATTCGTATCCCGGTGGGTAATGAGAAGACGGCGCGCATTGAGGTGCGCTCCGTTGCTCCTGACGCCAACCCCTATCTCGTGCTCTACACTATTCTTCGCACCGGGCTTGAAGGCGAGAAGTTGGTTAAAGATAAAGATAAGCGCGATCGCCTGCGTTTCCTCTCAGGCAACATCTATGACGCTATTGCGCTTGCGAAGGGAAGTAAATTCCTCGAGCGCATCCTCGGCAAAGACAGCAAGGATAAGTTCATCGCCTTCAAGCAGGTTGCAGCGGACCGCTGTCCTAAGGACCTTGGTACCCTCATCAAACCAAGCGAAGTGCTCTACCACCACGAGGTGACGAACCAGTATCTCTGGAATCGGTTCTAGAAAAGGTATACTGGCCCAGTGAAAATCTACGTTACCGGAGTCTCAGGAACAGGAAAGTCGTCTATCGCGCGCGAGCTCAACGCGCGCGGCATTCCTGCAATTGATATGGATGACCTCTGCCACTGGCAGCACAAACCCACTGGTGAACGGACAGGATGGGAGCCAGGGAAGGATGATGAATGGTACGAGAAACACGGCTGGATTTGCAGCATCGAGTCTCTCCAGGAATTCTTGACGGCAAACGATAACGCAGTGGCACTTGGGCTCTCCTCAAACCAGGACGAGTACCTGCCGTTCTTCGATAAGGTGCTCATTCTCCACTCCACGCCCGAGGTGATTACCGAGCGCATCAACAAGCGTACGGACAACGACTACGGGAAGCACCCGGCGGAACAAACCCGCATCCTCAACTGGCACAAGACCTTCGAGAAGGAGATGGTTGAGAAGGGCGCTATCCCACTTGATGCAGATCGGGAACTGGGGGAAGTGGTGGACGAGATTGTCGCCTACCTTCCTTAGTACGTAGAGGTTTTCATGGGCCAAGGAAATGGCTCCTGGCCCTCTTCAAGTTCAAGGCGTCCCTCTGCCTGTAGTCCCTTCACGCGCCCGTCGAGATATTCCTTCCAGGTAAGGAACTTTCCGTCCTTAAGGGTGGCGATGATGGCGTCGGAGACCACCTCGCGCTGTCCCTTCTCGTTCGTCGTAGCGAACTGCCACTCGACTGCAACCTCATCTCCCTCAATAACAATGCGACGCACATAGACTTTGGTATCCGTATAGTGGTCGCGGAAGTAGCGCAAGTCTTCGAGTGTTTGTTCTTTGGTGAGTCGGCGTCCTGGGTAGGCAAAGACGGAGTCTGCGTGGAGCAGGGAAGCAAGAAGGGCTTCATCTCCGGTCTCCCACGCCCTTGCGTGGTCATAGACCATGCGCTCAACCTGTACACGATGATGCCAACAGAGG
>JAGOSU010000048.1 GCA_018062165.1 Minisyncoccota bacterium | reverse complement strand
GTGGGGTATAGAGCACACCCATAGCAACCTTGAAGAGCCACCAGCTAATGATGAGTGAGAACAGAACAGACCACTCGTAGATACCAATGAAGGCAATCGACATGAAGAGTACCGTGTCCAAGAGCTGGCTCCACAGGTTCGAGAGGGTGGAGGAAAGCCAGAACTTGTTGCCGGCAGTCTTCTTGAAGAAGAAGAACGAGACGACGTCCTGATACTCAGCGACAGCGAACGCAACAATGGAGGCGATGCCGAAGCGGAAGGAGACGCCGAAGATGGTCTCGTAGCTTTCCATTGCCCATGCGCCATCGGCAGACCACGGAGCAGCAATCGAGATGACGTTGTAGAGGATGAAGAGCGCGGTCGAGATGATGCCGGCGAGCACGAAGAACTTCGCGAACTTCTTACCGTACACCTGACCAATCACGTCGGTCATGATGAACACGACGGGGAACATGAAGATACCTACCGAGAGATGGGAGTCGAACACGAACGGCATAATCTTTATGCCCAGCGTGTTGGCTGCCAAAAGCGAAGTGATGTAGACGGCAAGCGCGATGAGGAGCTTGCGAAGTGCACTGTCGGATAACTGGTTCATGTAAGGTTACTAGGAAAATAAAGCGCCAGGGGCGCAGAGGAAGGGCCGGCAGGAGGCCGGGGAGTGTTTATCCCGTGAAGCCGGACCAGGTCTCTGTTCCTTTGTTATGAAGCATAGGACTACCCCGGGAGTATAGCCTGAGGCTCCGTAAACGAAAAACGCCCCGGAATGTCCGGGGCGCCTCTCTCGGAGAATCTTTTATTGTGCGGTTGGCGTCGTAGTGGCGTCTTCAGTCGCTTCCTGAAGGTCTTCAGAGAATTCGGTCAATACTGCCGAGAGGTCATCGATATGCTGACGGCACCTCTTCTGACTCTCTGCGTCTTCCTTGCCACAATCAAGCGTAATACGGTCGCGCAGCATACCGATATTCTGGTAGCCGTCGCGCTGCACCTGGTCGAGGTCCTTCTTCGCAGTCATCCAGAAGATGACAGCGATGACGAGGAGAACGGCGAGGACGCCAGCGACAATCCAAGCGGTACGTGCTTCTTTCTTATCCATGTAGTCGTAAAGTAATGTGTAATGCCCGCGCGTACCCTATAGCAGAGTAGGTGAACGATTCATGAAGAGTGGGGACAAAGCTCATGAATGTCTGCATAAGAGGAGTAGAATCACTGTATGGCTCCTTCTCCTAACGATGTGACGACACTCGCGGTGGAAAGGACTGCGCTTGCTAACGAGCGAACCTTCCTTGCCTACGTTCGCACCGCAGTTTCTATTGCTGCACTTGGCATACTTGCACTTCATTTTCTTGGGGATGTTCCCTCAACTATATTTGGCTTTGCATCACTCACGCTAAGTGCGTTCATCTTTGCACTTGGGTTCTGGCGCTTTAAAGGAGAACGAGCACGCCTCAGGAATTCCTAGGCGCCGCCTCTCGCATCGTGGCTACCAAGAAAACTCTTTCGGTCCGATTAAAAATTCTCCTTACGGTGGCGGCGAGCGTTGTTGCGCTCTTGCTAGCCATCTATGCCATTTCAAACGCAGTCCTTCTCAAGAGCTACCTCGATATTGAGGAAGCAGGCATGCATGAAGATTTGCGTCGGGCCGGAGACGCAATAGAAGAGTTTTCCAACCAGCAGATGATCAAGCTCTCTGACTGGGCGGCGTGGGACGACGCGTATGAGTTTGCTCTAGATCGTGACCCAGTCTGGGCAGAGGAGACGGTGTACGCCACCGGTCTCGCGAACCTTGATATCAACGGCATGCTGTGGAGCGACACGGAGGGAAAGATTTTTCACTTACTCGCAGTCGATATTAGCGAACGAACGGAAGTTGCCTCAACGACACTGGCGACGTACTTCGCTGCACATCCCGAGCTCATACAACACACTGAGCTTACCGACCAGACGCAGGGCATCGCGCTTCTGCCTGACGGACCACTACTGCTCGTGTCGCTTCCACTGCGTACGAGTGAAGGCGAGGGTCCTATACCTGGTTCGCTTACATTCGTACGGTATCTCGACGAAGAGAAGATTTCCCAACTCGCAGACATTACGCACCTCGACATGAAAGTGTTCCCGTACGATGGAAAACTTCCTGCCAATGTTGCCGACGCGAAGGCACAACTGGCTTCAGGGAGCGACACGGTGATTGTGCCAGTGTCCAAGAATCAGATTGTCGGGTACTCGCTCATGAAGGGGGTGGATGGTAATCCTGCACTCATCTTGCGAGTTGAGACACCGCGCCCTGTGTATGCACAAGGTCTCCTCACGTTCTATCTGTTCATGGGCATTGGTGCCGTCGCACTCTTGCTGTTTGGCATCGTGATTCTCTGGTTGCTTGACCGCCTCGTCATTGCACGCTTTATGCGGCTCACTTCCGATGTAGATCGCATCAACGAGGGGCAGGACCTTTCCATCCGCCTTGCGGGAGGGGTTAAGGACGAGATAGGGAAGCTTGCGGATAACGTGAACCAGATGCTCGCCTGGCTTTCAGCCTCTCGCACGGAGACCAAGCATCTCCTTGAGGAGGTGAAGATTGGCAAGGAGCATGCCGAGGACCTGGTGAAGGTGCGCACCAAGGAGCTGGCGGAAGAGAAAGCGAGACTCCTCGCCTCCATTAATAGTCTTGGCTTTGGCTTCGTGATTGCAGCTATAGACGGTGCCATCCTCCTTAAGAATCCTGCTCTTTCTCGCATTCTTACATTCCCCGAACCACCCGACCGTAGTAGTGACCTCTCTCGCGTCCTTGCCGGCTCCTTTGACCTCGACACGTTCTGTACTGAGACCGTTGCACGTGGCGTGCCAGGCGAGAAGTCAGACATTGTGTACGGAAAGCAGATACTGCGTATTCTCTGCGCTCCTATCAATGCTGAAGAGGGAGCAGGTGCCATCGGGTATGTGCTTTTGATTGAGGACATCACCGAGGCGAAAGTGATGCAGCGCAGCCGCGAAGAATTCTTCTCCATTGCTTCCCATGAGCTGCGCACGCCGCTCACTGCCATTCGAGGTAACACTGGACTCCTTCTTGATACCTACAAGGACCGACTCCCAGATCCTGAGATGCGAGAGATGCTCGAGGATATTAATGCCTCAAGCGGGCGCCTCATTACGATGGTGAATGACTTTTTGCAGGTTTCGCGTCTTGAGCAAGGAAAGATTGAAATCAAACGAGAGTCCTTCAACCTAGTACCGGTGATTGAAGAGGTGGTGCGCAGTTTAACTGAGCTTGCTAAACAAAAGGGACTTACGCTTTCCTGCACCCCCACTGACCTTCCACCAGTGCTTGCGGATGCCGACCGCACCGAGCAAGTGCTTGAAAACCTTGTTGGCAACGCAATCAAGTTCACTGAGAAGGGAGGTATTACGATTTCAGCCGAACAGACGGATACGGAGGTGATTGTGCGCGTGAAGGACACCGGTGTTGGTATTTCGGAGCAGAACCAGACTCTCCTCTTCCGTAAGTTCCAACAGGCAGGCGAAGACACACTTGCACGCGATAATTCTCAGAGCACGGGGCTTGGGCTCTACATCTCCAAACTCATCATGAACTCTATGGGGGGCAAGATTGTGCTTGAGGAAAGCGAGTTCGGGAAAGGCAGTACCTTCTCCTTTACGCTTCCGCGTGCGTGATATCCTTTTCCTATGGCAGCCTTCTTTATAGCTGAGGACGACAAGTTCATGTTCCGTCTCTATGAACGCGTCTTTACGAACGGGGGACACACAATCGAGGTCGCCAAAGACGGCGAAGAGGCACTCGCGAAACTCACTACGATGAACCCCAAGCCCGCCGTCATCGTGCTTGATGTCATGATGCCGAAGAAGAATGGCTTCGAGGTGTTGCAGGAGCTCAAGAAGAATCCAGAGCTCGCGCAGGTGCCGGTGGTGCTTCTCACTAACCTCTCAGGAGACGAGGATAAGCGCAGGGGACTCGCGCTTGGTGCAAAGGAGTACCTTATTAAGAGTGACTACGAACCACAGCAGGTGGTAGAGAAGGTGCTCGCGCTTGCACCGAAGTAGATTCTTGAGTGAGGGCGCACATCGAGGAAGGTGGTACGATAATTGCATGAAGGGATTTGTCACCAATATAGAGGCAGCAACGCTTCAAAACGAGCATTTCCGCCAGGTCCTCTATACGGCAGAGCGCTCCCAGCTTGTGGTCATGTGCATCCCTGTGGGGGAGGACATTGGCGAGGAGGTGCACAAGGATACTGATCAGTTCATACGCATCGAGCAGGGAGAGGGGCAGAGCATTCTCGATGGGGTGGAGCGGGAGCTGACTGACGGCTCGGTGGTGGTGATTCCTGCTGGCGTGCGGCACAACATCAAGAACACGTCAGGGAGCGTTGCGCTCAAGCTCTACACGCTCTATTCGCCGCCGCACCACGAGGATGGAACCATCCACGCGACCAAAGCTGATGCTGATAACGACGATGAGCACTTTACTGGAGAGACAACGGACGACCTTACCTCATGAAGCTCAATCATCTAGCCATTCCGTACCTTGCCGTGCTCGCGTTCATGTTCGGCGGCATCCTAAATAGTGGTGGCATTGCGTGGTACCACACGCTCATGCTTCCGGTGTGGAATCCTTCGGCAGGAATGATTGTGCTGATCTGGGCAGTCATTTATGTCCTTGCTGCCTGGTCGCTGCTCATCGTTTGGAACACGCTTCCTCGCGACAGGCGATTTGCCTGGATCATGGGAGGGTACGTCGTAAGCGTACTCCTTAACCTTGTATGGAGTGTCGTGTTCTTCCATCTGCATCTCCTCGGTGCTGCGGTGTGGAGTGCGCTCCTCCTTGGAGTGGCGGTGCTGGTGCTCATGATTCTTATCTACCCGCGCTCTCCCAAGGCCTCACTGCTTCTGTTGCCCTACACCGCGTGGGTATTCTTTGCTGCGTATTTGAATTACACGGTGATGCTTCTCAATTAA